>JBDSTJ010000290.1:0-9007 GCA_039928335.1 Streptosporangiaceae bacterium
AGGATATCCTCCAGGGCGTTCCGGATATTCACTTCACCCACCTGACCAGCGAGGACGTGGTCAGGCACAAGCTCGTGTCGGAGATCGTCGACGCGTACGGGCGGTACGACGCCGAGCAGCCGCAGGACCGGCCCGCCGCGCGCAACAGAGGACGGCGCTAGATGAGCATCGAGGTACTGAACGAGTCCGGCGTCGCGGCCGACGAGGCGACGCTGGTCAGGCTGGCCAGGCACGTCCTGGAGGGCATGCAGATCCACCCGATGGCGGAGCTGTCGCTGCTGCTGGTGGACGAGCCGGCGATGCGCGAGCTCAACCTCAAGTGGATGAGCGAGGACAAGGCCACCGACGTGCTGGCCTTCCCGATGGACGAGCTGCGCCCCGGGCACCTGTCGGGGGGCTCTGAGGACGGGGTCGCCGACCCGGGCCTGCTCGGTGACGTGGTGCTCTGCCCGGCGGTCGCCGAACGGCAGGCAGTGCCGGCCGGGCACAGCACCCAGGACGAGCTCGAGCTGCTGTGCACGCACGGGATCCTGCATCTGCTCGGCTACGACCACGCCGAGCCCGAGGAGCACGCGGAGATGTTCGGCCTGCAGGGCAAGCTGCTGGCCTCGTGGCAGGAGTCCCGCTGAACACCACCCAGCTCTGGCTGATCGCCGGAGCGGTCATCCTGGTGATCTTCGCTGGGCTCTTCGCGAGCGTCGAGACCGCCCTGGCCCGGGTCTCCCGGATCAGGGTGGGCGAGATCGGCTCGGCGAAGCTCAGCGCGGTCGTGGCCGACCCCGCCCGTTACGTCAATCTCGTCCTCCTGCTGCGGGTCAGCTGTGAGCTGGCCGCGACGGTCATCGTCGCGGACCTGTGCATCGCCTGGCTGTCGGAGACCTGGGGAGCCTACGTCACGGCGGCCGCGATCATGATCGTGGTCAGCTACGTCGTGGTCGGCGTGGCCCCGCGCACCCTGGGCCTGCAGCACGCCGGGAAGATCGCGGTGGTCGGCGCCACGGTGATCCATCCGCTGGCCCGGGTGCTCGGCCCGCTGCCCAAGCTGCTGATCCTGGTCGGCAACGCGCTCACCCCCGGCAAGGGTTTCCGGGAGGGGCCGTTCGCCTCCGAGGCCGAGTTGCGCGATCTGGTCGACCTGGCCGAGCAGCGGCGGCTGATCGAACCGGACGAGCGCGAAATGATCCACTCGGTCTTCGAGCTGGGGGACACGCTGGTCCGTGAGGTCATGGTGCCGCGCACCGACATCGTCTTCATCGAGCACGACAAGACGCTGAGCCAGGCGATGACGCTGTCGCTGCGCAGCGGCTTCTCGCGGATCCCGGTGACAGGCGAGAACGAGGACGACGTCGTCGGCATCGCCTATCTCAAGGACCTGATCCAACGGGTCAGGGAGACCCCGGCCGAGGAGACCGAGCAGATCGCCTCGGTGATGCGGCCGGCCACCTATGTGCCCGACAGCAAGCCGATCGACGACCTGCTGCGGGAGATGCAGGCCCGCCAGATCCATGTGGCGGTCGTGATCGACGAGTACGGAGGCACGGCCGGCCTGGTCACCATCGAGGACATCCTCGAGGAGATCGTCGGTGAGATCACCGACGAGTACGACAACGAGGCGCCCCGGATCGAGCAGCTGCCCGGTGGGGTGAGCCGGGTGACCGCCCGGATGCCGGTCGAGGAGCTCGCCGACCTGTTCGACGTGGAGCTCGAGGTCGAGGACGTCGAGACCGTGGGCGGCCTGCTGGCCCACGCGATCGGCCGGGTCGCGATCGCCGGCTCGACCGCGACCGTGGGCGGCCTGCGGCTCACCGCGGAGAGCCTGGCGGGGCGGCGCAACCGGATCGGGACCGTCCTGGTGGAGCGGCTTTCCCAGGTCAGCGTCGAAAAAGAAGATTGATCCCATATCCCCCGGGGCATGATCACCCTCGCTTAAGGGAGCAGTTCGGGGGGTTTCCCATGAGGCGCATTTGTCGCGGAGCCGTGCTCGCCACCGGGGTGGTCATGGCAGTCGCTGGTTGTGGATCCGAGAAAGCGGCACCAACGGTCAGGAAGTGGTCCAAGGCAAGCCTGACCGCTGCGGTCCTGTCACCACGGGACGTGCCGAGGGGCTTCCTGCCCGCGCAGGCCCAAGCGGCCTTCGATGGTGTCGTGCCCAGAGATCCCGACTGTAGGCGGGTGCTCGCCCTGGCGGACGCGCACGGTCTCCGTGACGTGCCCAAAGTGGCGACGGCCTTCTACCAGGCGGCTCCGGGCGCGACGATCAGTCAGCAGGTGCTGCATCTGGGCGCCGTCAAGGCCCAGGCGCAGCTCGCGCTGCTGCGGCAGGCCAGAGCGGGCTGCCCGTTCATGGCGGCCACGGTCGGCGGCAGCGTGCTGGGTCTGCAGCGGGTGCCGTTGAAACTGTCGCGCACCGCCGCGCAGGACGCGGTGGCGGTCGGCTACGAGCAGTCGGTCAGCAGGAACTACAAGATCAGTTATGAGATCGTGATGGCCCGGGTCGCCGACGACCTCCTGGTCGTCGGCAACCCGGGAATCGTGCGCAAGAGAGTGCCGAGTGTCACCCTCGGCACGGCCGCTCGCGCGGTGATCAAGCTCGTGGCGGCGCAGAAGACCTCGTAGTCTGAGGGCGTGAATCCCGAGAACGAAAAGATCATCACCCTGGCGCGGTCCGCCCGCGCCCGCAACGCCGCAGCCGAGGGTGCGGCGGTCCGTGACGAGACCGGCCGCACCTACGTCGCGAGCACTGTCACTCTGCCGTCGCTCAGGTTGTCGGCCCTCCAGGTGGCGGTCGCCATGGCGGCCGCCAGCGGGGCCGAGTCCCTGGAGGCCGCCGTCGTGGTCACCGCCGCGGTGACGGCCGCCGACCCGGATGTCGCGGCCGTCCGGGACCTCGGCCCCAGGGCCGCCATCCTCGTCGTGGCCCTGGACGGCACCCTCCGCACCACGCTGTAGGACTTTTCGGGGGCCGCCGCACCGCGAGTACGGGTCCCGGCACCGATGTGCGGACCCGGGCGGCACCGGAGCGGCTGAAGTGCGAGAGAATCAGTGGGTGACCGCTCCAGAGTTCAAATCCGGCTTCGCCTGTTTCGTGGGCCGGCCCAACGCCGGCAAGTCCACCCTGATGAACGCGCTGGTCGGATCCAAGGTGGCGATCACCAGCAACCGGCCGCAGACCACCCGGCGGGCGATCCGGGGGATCGTGCACCGGCCCGACGCCCAGCTCGTCATCGTGGACACCCCGGGGCTGCACAAGCCCAAGACCCTGCTGGGGGAGCGGCTCGACAGCCTCGTGCGCGGGACGCTCACCGAGGTGGACGTGATCGGGTTCTGCATTCCGGCCGACGAGGCGGTGGGTCAGGGTGACAACTTCATCGCCCGTGAGCTCAAGCAGATCAAGAACACCCCGATCATCCTGATCGTGACCAAGGCCGACAAGGTCAAGCCGCAGCAGCTCGCCGACCAGCTCATGTCGGTCAGCGAGCTCGGCGACTGGGCGGACGTCGTGCCGGTCTCGGCGGTGGGCACGGTCGGCGGCAAGGCCGGCACCTTCCAGCTCGACGTGGTCTCCGACCTGCTGACGGCCCGCCTGCCGGCGGGCCCGCCGCTCTATCCCGAAGGCGAGCTCACCGACGAGCCGGAGGCCATCCTGGTCGCGGAGTTCATCCGGGAGGCCGCCCTCGAGGGCGTCTCCCAGGAGGTGCCGCACTCGATTGCCGTCGTGGTCGACGAGATGATGCCGCGGGAGGGCCGGACCGACCTGACCGACATCTACGCGCATGTGTTCGTGGAGCGGCCCAGCCAGAAGGCGATCCTGATCGGCCGCAAGGGCGAGCGCCTCAAAGCCGTCGGCACCACCGCCCGCCACCAGATCGAGGCGATGCTGGGCACCAAGGTCTATCTCAACCTGCAGATCAGCGTCGCCAAGGACTGGCAGCGCAATCCCAAGCAGCTCCGCCGTCTCGGCTTCAACGACTAACGGGCGCCCGGGCGAGCGGACGTAGGTCCTGCCGGGCTCCGCGGGCTGGAGGAGGGTGACCTCACCGCCCTTGTAGCGCCAGTGGCCGAGACGTTCGAAGGCGTCCGACGACAGCAGCCTGGCCTTGGTCCGGGCGGCCGGGTCGGGGTCGGGCAGGATCGGCAGCCAATTGTGGATCAGCCAGATCCGGCTTGCCGGGGTGAGCAGGCCGGCGAAGTCGGACCGGGGGACCTCGTGGCCTTGCAGGTCGCTGACCTGGGTGCCGGAGCGACGGAGCAGTGGGTCGGTCAGGCCGCTGAAGGCCTCCGGGTAGGTGACGGTGACCCGGCGGTAGCGGCTGTCCTCGAAGACCACCGCGTCGCCGGGCCGCTGGTGCTCCTTGAGGATCTTCGCGAGCAGCCGCAGGTCGTCGGCTCTGCTCTCCTCCTCGCGGACCTTCTCGTGCAGCGGCAGGACCAGCCACCCCGCGACCGCGAACGCGGGTAGAACCGCAGGCCATGGGATCCGCTCCAGGCCTGCGGCGATCAGCAGCGCGGCGGCCGGGACGCAGAACAGCAGGTAGCGCTGGACGTAGTACGGGTGGATCAGCGAGACGCCGAGCAGCAGGACCGGCGGCAGGAGCAGCCAGGGCAGGGCCACCGGGGCGACCGGGCTCCGCCAGAGGCCGAGGACGATCAGCAGGGCGGCCGGGAGGAGGAGCGCCGGGGCCAGGGACAGCGCCTCAGCGAGGTTGAGGACGTCCCGGCCGGTGGGGGCGGCGATCCAGGCGACCTGGAACTTCTGCCCGAACGCGACCGCGACCAGGGCCGCGACCGGGACCAGGCCGACGGCGGTCGCCAGGGCCCACTGCCGCAGCGCTGACCGCCCGGCGGCGGCGAGGGCGAGGAGGTGCGCGGGGAGGATCAACAGGGCGAACAGGTGGGTCAGGCCGAGGACCGCCACGGCCAGCCCGTAGGGGACCCACGTCCTGCCGCCCCGGTCGGCGGCCCGGACGAGCAGGCAGGTCGCCAGGACCGCGAGGGCGGCCACGATCGAGTACTGCCGGCCCTCTTGGGCGTACCGGCTCATCATCGGTGAGATCGCCACGAGCAGGCCTGCGGTGAGGCCGAGCCGGGCCGAGCCGAGCGAGCGGCCCAGGACGGCGGTGAGCCCGGCCGTGGCGGCGGCCGCGAGGGCGGACGGCAGGCGCAGGGCGAGGGCCGAGTCGCCGAACAGGGCGACAGCTCCCTGCATGACCAGGTAGTAGAGGCCGTGCACCACGTCGATGTGCTGCAGCACCCTGGCCAGGTCGGGCACTGACCGGTGGGCCAGTTCGAGGGTGACGGCCTCGTCCCGCCACAGCGACGGCTCGCCGATCCGCCACAGCCCCAGGAGGAGGCCGGCCAGGGTGGGGATCAGCGGCACGGCCCAGCGGTCGGCCGTCTCAGGGAATCGAGGCATTTGCCCGGAAGATTACCGTGCGGGATCAGGCTTTCCGTACGGCTTGGGCGAGGCTGAGGGCCAGCAGCACCACCGAGGCGCCGAGGCACAGGAACCAGCCGAGGCCCAGCGCGCCGTGGATGTCCAGGACCGCCTGGGCCAGCCGGGCGACGAAGTCGTCCTTGAACTTGTCCTGGTAGCTCTGCATCTGCTGGACGAACAGCCCGATCGCGGCCAGGCCCAGCAGCGCGGGGGCGGCCACCGCGGCGGCGAACCTCTTGTCGCGGATCACCAGCCCCGCGACGGACAGGGCCAGCGCGAGCACTCCGGCGGCGAGGGCGAGGTAGCCCGGGAGGTGGCTGACTCCCTCGATCTCGTCCAGAGCCGACCAGCTCTCGGAGGAGGCGGGCAGCAGGATCGGGATCCCCTGGGAGGAGACGGTGACCCAGGGGAGGAACGGGGAGGCCGTCAGGAGTGCCCCGAAGACCGCTCCGGCGATGCCCAGGATCAGGCCTGCCGGGCCGGCTTGGGCAGGGCGAAGGCCCGGGTACCCTGACTCGCCGGTGCCTGGAGCTCGATACTGGGTCATAGCTGGAGGGTAGGAGATCACATTTGCCCCTGCCTAGCCTCTTCTGTGTATTCAGCCCCACGAACGCCTGATGATCTGTACGTTGTTTTTGCGACCGTTAAGGGAGGAAGTGTCCGATGTTGTTGATCTTCGGCCTGTCTGTGTACTTCCGTACGGTCGCTCAGGGCATGTTCCACTGCCCGGCCTGTGGCGGCGACCGCACGTACCGTCGCCGGGTCGGCCGTCGCTGGATCAGCCTGTTCTTCGTGCCGGTGATCCCGCTCAACCGGCTGGGCGAGGCCGTCGAGTGCCGGACCTGCAAGACCAGGTTCAGCGTCTCGGTGCTCCGGCTTCCCACCGCCGCCGCGATGGCCGACAACCTCCCCGCCGCGATGCGCGCCGCCGCGGCCCTGGTGCTGACCGCCGGTGATCCCGGCGACTCCGCAGCCCGGACCAGGGCCGTCGACGCCGTCCGCGGCTACGGCGAGGTGCACTACACCGAGGACGAGCTCACCGGCGACCTGGACATGTCGGCGGACTACCTGGCCGAGGAGATCAGCCAGGCCGGGACGCAGCTGGCCGTCGAGGCCAAGGAGTGGTTCCTGGCGCAGACCGTCCGGATCGCCCTCGCCGACGGCATGCTGTCGGACGGGGAACGTCAGGCGCTGCACGTGGTCGCCGGTCGGCTGGGGATGACCCACGCCCACGCACTGGGCGTCATCGTGACCACCGAGGGCGCATCCCGGTGAGGACGGCCCTGGTCAGGATGCCCGGGCCGCGCCTCGCCGAGGGAATCCTCACCCATCTCGAGCGCCGCCCGATCGATCGCGACCTCGCGTTCGGCCAGCACCACGCCTATGTCACCGCCCTGGCCGACGCCGGGTTCGACGTCCGCTGGGTGGACGGGGCCGACGAGTGCCCCGACGCGGTGTTCGTCGAGGACACCGTGGTCGTGCTCGGCGACCAGGCGATCCTGGCCCGGCCGGGCGCGCCCTCGCGCAGGGCCGAGGTCGCCGGCACCGAGCGGGCCGTCCGGGAGCTGGGCCTGCGGGTCACCGAGCTCCAGGGCGACTGCACCCTTGACGGCGGTGACGTGCTCCTGGCTGGTGACACCGTCTATGTGGGCCGTTCGGGCCGCACCGACGACGAGGCGATCTGCCAGCTCGCCCCGCTGCTCAATGGGCGCAGGGTCGTCGGCGTGAAGGTCTCCGGCCGGTTGCATCTCAAGAGCGCGATGACGGCGCTACCCGACGGCTCGCTGATCGGCAACCCGGACTGGATCGACACCTCGGTCCTGCCCGGGATCCGGGTGGCCCCTGACCAGGCGGGCGCGCACCTGGTGGCGCTCGGCACCGACCACGTTCTGATCGCGGCGTCCGCACCGCGCACCGCCGAGCGACTGCGGGTCGAGGGCTGGCAGGTCACCACCGTCGATATCAGTGAGTTCGAGGCCCTCGAGGGCAGCGTCACGTGCCTCTCGGTCCTGATCTGACCGTCCTGACCTGACCGTGACCTGTCAGTGACCTGTGACTCCGGTGGTTTGGAGGCGTTCCCATGCCGGTGACCTGGCGGTAGATCGCTCTCTGGAAGGTTTATTTCCAGTTTATGTCAGCCCGTGAGACCTCCGGTGCGGCCTCGCTTCATCACTTGTTCACATGGTGGGTCTTCCGTAATGCGCAATTAACAACTCGGCTCTGCTCCGGAAATGAGGCTCGGCGAACTTGTGTCTCGTAGAAGTTCGCGGGGCCCTGTGAGGAGTGGAATTGCGCAATTCAGGTTGGCAGAAAATAGCCGTACTGGCCTCTGCCTCGGTGCTCGTACTCGCCGCGTGCGGCAGCGAGTCGAAGGAGTCGGAGACCGCGACCGACAGCGGCACCGTCAAGGTCGGGATCCTGCACTCGCTGAGCGGCACTATGTCGATCAGCGAGGTGACCGTCAAGAACTCCGAGCTGATGGCGATCGAGGAGATCAACGCCAAGGGCGGCGTGCTCGGCAAGAAGATCGAGCCGGTGGTCGAGGACGGGGCATCCGACTGGCCGACCTTCGCGGAGAAGGCCACCAAGCTCATCAAGAAGGACAAGGTCGCGACCGTGTTCGGCGGCTGGACCTCGGCAAGCCGCAAGGCGATGCTCCCGGTGTTCGAGGCCAACAAGGCCCTGCTCTGGTACCCGGTGCAGTACGAGGGCCTGGAGTCCTCGCCCTACATCTACTACACCGGTGCGACCACGAACCAGCAGATCATCCCGGGACTTGACTATCTCAAGTCCAAGGGCAAGAAGAAGCTCTTCCTGGTCGGTTCCGACTATGTCTTCCCGCGCACCGCGAACAAAATCATCAAGGCCTATGCGAAGGCCAATGGGATGGAAGTGGTGGGTGAGGAGTACACGCCTCTCGGCACCACCGAATACGGGACCATCGTCAACAAGGTCTTCGCGGCGAAGCCCGACGCGGTATTCAACACGCTCAACGGCGACAGCAATGTGGCGTTCTTCAAGCAGTACAAGGCGGCCGGCGGAACGGCCGACAAGCTGCCCGTGCTCTCGGTGAGTATCGCCGAGGAGGAGGTCGGCGGCATCGGCGTCGACAACATCGTCGGGCAGCCGGTGGCCTGGAACTACTACCAGACCACGGCCGGCGCGGCCAACGAGACCTTCGTCAAGGCGTTCAAGGCCAAGTACGGCGCGGCCAAGCCCACCTCCGACCCGATGGAGGCCGGTTACAACGCCGTCTACCTGTGGGCCGCATCGGTGACCAAGGCCGGCACCACCGAGGTCGAAGCCGTCAAGAAGGCCTCCGACGGGATCTCGCTCGACCTCCCCGAAGGCAAGGTCACCATCGACGGTGCCAACCACCACGTCTTGAAGACCGCCCGGATCGGCATCATCCAGCAGGACGGGCTGATCAAGGAGGTCTGGAACTCGGGCAAGCCGATCCAGCCCGACCCGTATCTCAAGAGCTACCCCTGGGCCGCGGGCCTGAGCTAGCAGCAGGACCGCCGGTGCGGCGGTGAACCGGTCACGCCGGGCGGGCCCACGGGCCCGCCCGGC
>JBDSTJ010000291.1:0-6662 GCA_039928335.1 Streptosporangiaceae bacterium
CCCACGACCCGCCCGTCGTAGGGGTGGGTCACGGTGATCTCGGTGTCGCCGGTCGCGGGCCGTCCGGCCAGCCAGAAAGGAGTCGCGGTCATGTCCCCAAGCTAACCCTCGGGGCTTCGCCGAAACCCTGTCCACTGTGGACGACACGATCGTGTTCACCGTCCAGACAGGAACTCCTTGAGGGACGTGGCCGGGTGCCCGGTCGCTCTCGGGACCGCGTCGCCCACGATGTTCATCTCCCCGGTGGCGATCGCGGCGTAGGAGGAGATCCATCCTTGGATCTCCCACTCCGCCACCGCGTATCCGGCCCGGGACTCCCGGGCCTCCGCCAGGGTCTCCTCGACGTACTCGGCTCCGAGCAGCGCGGCGGTCTCGGCCATCGTGAGCGCCTCCGGGCCGGTCACGTTGTAGGTCCGCCCGATATGGGGGACCGGCGCGGCCAGCACTCCGGCCACCACGTCCGCGAGGTCGTCCTGGGCCACCCAGGCGACCCGGCCGTTGCCGGCGGGGCCACGGATCGCCCCGTCGTTGACCAGGTGCGGGACATGGTCCAGGTAAAGGCTGGGCCGAACGAAGGTGAAGGCGAGCTTCTGTTCGCGCTTCTGCTCGGCGTTCTTCTCCCGGATGAACTGCTCCGTAGCGAAATGATCACGCGCATAGGTGAAGGTCGCGTCGGGCGCGGCCGCCAGGAACGACAGGTAGACCACATGCCGGACCCCCGCCCGCACCGCGGCGTCCACGGCCGACAAGTGCTGCGGGACCCGGTCCAGCGACTCCTTGGCCGACACGAGGAAGAGCACATCCACCCCTCGGAAGGCCTCCCGCATCACCTCGACGTCCCCGTACGACCCGCCCTGGATGATCTCGGCCCCCGCGAGTCTGGGGGCCCGTTCCACGTCCCGGACGATCAGCCGCTGCCCGATCCCCCGCGCCGCCAGCCTTTCGGCGACCTTCCCGCCCACGGCCCCGGTGGCCCCGGTCACTCCGATGATGCTCATGGCCCTTTCCTACCTCATGATCCACTCTCAGAGAGCGGCGTAGGCCAGCCAGAGTTCCGCCCGGGTTCCGGGGTCGTCGAGGTCGCGACCGAGGAGTTCGGCGGCCCGCCTCATCCGGGCCCGGAGGGTGTGGCGGTGGATGCCCAGCGCGCGGGCGGCCGGGTCGCCCTGACCGTTGGCCGCCAGATAGGCGTGCAGGGACTCGCGCAGGCCCGGGTCCAACGGGGCGAGGAGGGCTTCGGCGAAGCCGCGGGAGGCCTCGGGGTCGATCAGCTGGAGCAGGCCCCGGCCGGGCAGGTCCTCGTAGCGTCGCACCCCGCCACGGGCGGCGGCCAGGGCTTGTTCGGCCTCGCGGCGGCTGCGCGCGATCTCCGCCAACGCCGCCGAGCCGCCGACCCCGGCCGAGCCGGGGAGCAGCTCCAGGACCCTGGTGAGCACGGCGTCCGGAACGATGAGCAGGAATCCGCCGGGCCTGGGCAGCGTGAGGCAGCGGTCCCCGACCGGGTCGGCCTCCAGAGCCGGCAGGGCCTCGGCCGAACACGCGACCACGCGTACCGGCGCTTCGGGAACGGCCGGCGTCCCCCCCAGCAGAAGGCTCGCGAGAGCGGCCCGCAGCTCCGGTTCGCCGCGCGGGACCTCGTGCTGCAGGGTCAGCAACGAGACCGCGGCGCCGACGATCGTGTGGGCGACGGGGCGCAGCGGTTGGTCGGTGCCGACGGCGAGGTACCCGCGTGGCCGGGGGCCGACGCCGACCGGCTGCACGACGATCGGGCCGGGGAGGGCCAGGCTGGCGGCACTCCGCAGCCGGGGCAGCTCGGCGGCGATCGCGGGAGCGCGGGTGCGGGCCGAAGCGGGCGCGGCCTGACGTACGCCGCCGGAGGAGTCGAGCAGCAGGGCCCAGCCGCGCAGTTCCCGGGCCAGCAGCGCCACGACCGCGTCGGGGCCGCGCAGGGCGGCGCGGGTCAGCTCGCGCTGTGCCTGGAAGGCCCGCGTCACGTCTTCGTACTGCTCGGCGGCGAGCATCATCGAGACCGCCTTGCCGACGGCCACGAAAGGCGTGGGACGCGGCACCTCCAACAGCGGCAGGCCGTGCGCGGACGCGGCGGCGACCAACGCGGCGGGGACCGCGGAGTGACTGAGGCCGACGCCGAAGCCCAGGCCGGCGACGCCCCGGGAGGCGAGGCGGGCCACGTACCCGGACGGGTCGTCCAGGCGCATCCCGGTGGTCAGGACGAGCTCGCCGCCCTCGAGGAAGGACGTCGGGTCCGGCAGCTCGCTGACCGCGACCCACCGGACCGGGACCTCCAGCGAGGTGGCGGTGAGCGGCAGGAGACCCAGCGAGGACAGCGCGGCGACGGAGGCCAGGGTCGGTGGCACTGCAGAGTGTCCAATCTCAAGATCCGGCATGTCCGGTGTGGACTCCTCCAGAGTAGGCAGCGCCGAGTTATGTTCAGCCCATGAGCACTGAGAAGGGCGGGCCCGGCCTGCCGCAGGAGCGCCGCGTGGTCACCGGGATCCCCGGCCCGAAGTCCCAGGAGATCCAGGCCCGCAGGCTCCGGGCCGTCCCGCCCGGCGTGGGCTCGGTCCTGCCGGTCTACGTCGTCGCCGCGGGCGGTGGGGTGGTCGTGGACGTGGACGGCAACTCATTGATCGACTTCGGTTCCGGCATCGCCGTGACGAGCGTCGGCAACGCCCACCCGGAGGTCGTGCGGCGCGTCCAGGAGCAGGTGGCCGCGTTCACGCACACCTGCTTCATGGTCGCCCCCTACGAGGGATACGTGGAGGTCTGCGAGCGGCTCAACGAGCTCACGCCGGGCGACCACGACAAGCGCACGATCCTGGTGAACAGCGGAGCCGAGGCCGTCGAGAACGCGGTCAAGATCGCGCGGTATGCCACCGGGCGGCAGGCGATCGTGACGTTCGACCACGGCTACCACGGGCGCACCCTGCTCACCATGACACTGACCAGCAAGAACATGCCCTACAAGGAGGGCTTCGGGCCGTACGCCCCGGAGGTCTACCGAATGCCGATGGCCTACCCGTTCCGATCCGCCGAGGACGGGCCCGCGACGGCCGCGCAGGCGATCGACCAGATCTCCAAGCAGATCGGTCCGCACAACGTGGCGGCCGTGATCGTCGAGCCGATTCTGGGCGAGGGCGGCTTCATCGAGCCCTCCGCCGGCTTCCTCCCGGCGATCGCGGAGTTCTGCCGGGCCCACGGGATCCTGTTCATCGCCGACGAGATCCAGACGGGCTTCGCCCGGACCGGCGACCTGTTCGCCAGCGAGCACGAGGGCATCGTCCCCGACCTGATCACGACCGCCAAGGGCATCGCGGGCGGGCTGCCGCTCGCGGCGGTCACCGGCCGGGCCGAGGTGATGGACAGGGTGCATGGCGGCGGGCTCGGCGGCACCTACGGCGGCAACCCGCTCGCCTGCGCGGCGGCGCTCGCCGTGTTCGAGGTGATCGAGAGCGAGAGGCTGACCGACCGGGCCCGCCGGATCGCCGAGATCATGCTGCCCAGGCTGCGGAAGCTGCAGGCCGAGCACGACACGATCGGTGACGTCCGGGGCCGGGGCGCGATGATCGCCATCGAGCTGGTCAGGCCCGGCTCGCAGGAGCCCGACCCCGGGCTGGCCGCCGAACTCGCCCGGCGGTGCCACGCCCAGGGCCTGCTGGTGCTGACCGCCGGCACCTATGGCAACGTGCTGCGCTTCCTGCCGCCGCTCGTGATCCCCGAGCACCTGCTCAACGAGGGCCTCGACCTCCTCGAATCCGTCTTCTGACGTTTTAAGCTTTCTTGGAGGAGGGCTCACCCTACCGAGGGATATTTCTGCGTAGAAAGGTAAGTGAGGAAACCGGGGGACTTCGGATCCGATGGACGGGAGGTGGGCATATGGCTGGGAAAATAGCGGGGCAAAGGGAACGTAGGACCGGATGGGTCATGGATCCTGCCGTACTGAGTCCCGCTCAGCGCGACGGGGATGCCTGCGTGGTCTGCCAGAAACGCTGGCCGCGCCCGCGCCTGCGCGTCGGATACCTGCCGGACGGCGCAGCGGTGCTGGCCTGCGCCGACTGTGCACCCGTCCTGCCGTTGCAGCGTCGGTCCGAACCGGCCGCGATGAGACAAAAAGCCTAACTGGAGATGGTGGGAACTCCCGGTCTTCGGGGGGTTGGCCGGACGAGTTCCCGATCCATGAAAGAAAAAGAGATACGATGTCAAGCGAACTTTCGCTCGCGTATCTCAGGAAGCGGGCCTGACTGGGGGCGGTCGGGCCCGCTTTCCTTTTTCCGGTTAGTTCACCGTGGCCCAGGCGTCGATCCAGTCCTTCCAGTCGGTGCAGGTCCGTTGGTTGCCGCCGCAGTCCCTGGCCGGAGCCCGGACGAACGTCAGCCGGTCGCGGTAGGCCTGGTCGGTGACCCGGTAGGTGGCACAGAACCCGGCCGGGAGCGTCGAGCAGGCCGCCGGGTTGGCCGGTGCCGCGCCCCGCCACTCCGCCGCCTGGGTCTGGGTCTGCGGCGAGCCCGACCAGTCGAGCCATTTGTACATGCAGCCGGGATGGGGTGCGCCGGTCGCGATCATCCAGGTGTCCAGCCAGGCGGTGGCACCCTCTTTGGGACCGCCCGCGGCGACCGGGCGGCCACCGCGGCTGAGCGAGTCGAGCACGTCGGTACCGGCCACCCCGAGGACCGCGTCACCGGTGGTGAAGTCCTCTATCACGTCGGTACGGTCGGTCCAGAAGTTCCGGACGCCCGATTTCTCGACCAGGGCGGTTGCGGCCTCGAGCTGGACCGCGGTCAGCTCGAACGGGTCCTTGATCTTCAGGGAGCGCTGGTGCGCCTTCAGATAGAGGGCGGCGTCGGCCAGCAGCAGCGGGGAGTCCGGCAGCACGACCCTGCCCCGGTAGGGCCTGTTCTGCGCGGCGTCAAAGACCGAGCCCCAGGAGGTGGGCGCGGCGGTCCGCTGGGAGTCGTACATGAGCTGGCCAGCGCCCCACAGGAACGGGACGCCGTAGCTCCGGCCGTCCCGCTTCACCTGGTCGCGCAGGGCCGGGTCGAGGTCCTTGAACGACTCGACCAGCCTGGTGTTGACCGGGGCGACGTGGTTCTCCCGGATCAGCCGGTCGGCGACCTCCGGCGGGACGAGGCCGCCGTCGACCCCACCGTCGGCGAGGCGGTCGTACACCTGCTGCCCGGAGTAGGCCTGCCGCAGGGTGACCTGGCAGCCGGTGGCCCTCTCGAACGGGGTCACCCAGTCCACACGGGGATCGGTCGCCCCCTCTTCAAGGTTGCCCGACATGCTCACCAGCGACAGCGCTCCCTCGCCGGCGCCCTGGGAGGCCACGGGAGTGACGCTGCCCGTCGGGCCGGGCTTCGGGTCTTTGCTGGTGCAACCGGTCAGGGCCGCCAGAACCAGGACGACCGCGGCGACCGTACGACTCATGACCGGCAAGCGTAGTGGGTTCGGGCAGGGCCCCGGAGGCCACGGCACCCGCACGGAGGGTGTTGGAGGGACAGGCGTCGTGGCTCCGGGGCGGTAGCCGATGGTGCGCGTACGGGCGGGAAACAGCGGGTCACCTTGCAGGGTCACCCGGCCACGCGGCCATCGGCACCCGGCGGAGAGGAGGAGCGCCGAGACGGAGGATGCTCGACGGATCGTCCCCAGCCGCGCGGGGGCTTGAGTTCTGGATCTTTTCGATGTGAGCGATGAGGCGCTGGATGTCGCCGGCCTCGACGAAGTCGCCGATGTCGCGCTCACGCGGAGGGAGCGCCCACCAGCGTCCGGTGGCAGGTCCGAACCAGATGGTCCAGCTCGGATAGCGCCTGGCCAGGAAGGAGATCTCAGTGGAGTGATCGGCCTCTGACATGTCCGCTCTCCCCTTCCAGGTCCTTTCGAGTGTGTCGGGCGAAACAATTCAGGTCAAGACTTGTATATATATTCCTATTGACTCCATAAACTCGGAAAACTGGCAACATAACCTTTACAGAATGCTTCTGACGGGACCGTTCTTATTTCGGATTCGGCGGTGGCCCGGCCCCTGGGCCTGACGCAGTGCCTCACAAGCCCCGACAGCCGTCAGGTCGGAAGCGGCGACCAGGTGGGTGGAGCGGGCTGTGCGGCGTAGGCCCAGTCGGCTCAGGTGGCTTTGATCGCGTCCATGATCAGCGGCCAGGCCCGATGCAGCCCGTCCTCCCAGTAGACCCAGCTGTGCGTACCCTTGTCATAAATGTGCGTGTTGACCGGAATATCCAGCTCGGCCAGCCGGGCCAGCAGCGGCTCCATCGTGTACCAGATGAAGGCCTCAGCGGGGTCGATGGCCTGGGCGGTCGGCGGGTCCAGCGGGCCCTTCGAGCCGTTGCGCGCGGAAGAGATGAACAGCGGGGTTCCGCGCAGCTTCTCGGCCTGGTGGATCGGGTCATGCTCCAGCCAGATGTTTCTGTTGATCGTCGGGCTGCCCCACATCCGGAACTTCTCCAGGCCCGATCCCGGCAGCCCGTTCATCAGGATCTCCGGCACGCCGGGCAGCAGCGCCGAGCCGTAGCCGCTGAAGGAGGCCGCGAACCTGAAGACGCCCTGGTGACGGGCGCTGTACATGAGCGCGCCGTAGCCGCCGGTGGACAGCCCGGCGACGGCCCTGCGGTGGTTGGCGCGGTACTCCCGCT
>JBDSTJ010000292.1:0-8518 GCA_039928335.1 Streptosporangiaceae bacterium
CGTGGAGATCATCAGTCAGCTCTCCCGGGACGCCTCGGCGACCTGGCCCGAATCCGAATCCGAATCCGAATCCTAGGGTCGGCTACGTCGAACTCGGCTCCTACCGGTTCCTAGGGCGAACCTGTGACCTTGCCGTGGTCGAGGTGGAAGTGGCGGGTGGTGTGGACGGCCTGGAGCATGCGGCGGTCGTGGGTGACCAGGAGCAGGGTGCCGGGGTAGGCGTCCAGGGCGGCCTCCAGCTGCTCGATCGCCGCGAGGTCCAGGTGGTTGGTGGGCTCGTCGAGGACGAGGAGGTTGACGCCCCGGGCCTGGAGGAGGGCGAGGGCGGCCCGGGTGCGTTCGCCGGGTGACAGGGTCGCGGCGGGGCGCAGGACATGCGAGGCCTTGAGGCCGTACTTCGCGAGGAGGGTCCGCACGTCCGCGGGGGCCTGGTCGGGGACGTGGGACTGGAAGGCGTCCATCAGGGGGTTCTCGTCCTCGAAGAGGCGGCGGGCCTGGTCGACCTCGCCGACGACCACGCCGGGGCCGAGGGCGGAGCCACCCTCGTCGAGGGGGAGCTTGCCGAGGAGCGCCTGGAGCAGGGTCGACTTGCCGGAGCCGTTCGCACCGGTGATCGCGACCTTCTCGGCCCAGCCGATCTCGAGGGTGACGGGGCCGAAGGTGAAGTCGCCGCGGCGGACCACGGCATCGCGGAGGCTGGCGGTGACCGCGCCGGCCCGGGGAGCGACGGCGATCTCCATCCGGAGCTCCCATTCCTTGCGGGGCTCGTCGACCTCGTCGAGGCGCTCGATGGCCTTCTCGGTCTGGCGGGCCTTGGCGGCCTGTTTCTCGCTGGCCTCGGACCGGAACTTCCGGCCGATCTTGTCGTTGTCGGTGGCCTTGCGGCGGGCGTTCTTGACGCCCTTGTCCATCCAGGCGCGCTGGGTCCTGCCGCGTTCTTTGAGGTGGTCGAGCCGGTCGGAGTACTCCTCGTAGTCGTCACGGGCGTGCTGCCGTTTGATCTCGCGTTCGTCGAGGTAGGCCTGGTAGCCGCCGCCGTAGACGTTGACCTGCTGCTGGGGCAGGTCGAGTTCGACGATGCGGTTGACGGTGCGGACGAGGAACTCGCGGTCGTGGCTGACGACGACGGTGGCGGCGCGCAGACCCTTGACGAAGCGTTCGAGGCGGTCGAGGCCGTCCAGGTCGAGGTCGTTGGTGGGCTCGTCGAGCAGGAACACGTCGTAGCGGCTGAGCAGCAGCGACGCGAGCCCGGCGCGGGCGGCCTGGCCGCCGGACAGCGAGGTCATCAGCTGGTCGAGGCCGACGGTCAGGCCCAGGTCGGCGGCGATCTCACCGGCCCGGTCCTCGAGGTCCGCGCCGCCGAGGGCCAGCCAGCGTTCCAGGGCCTCGGCGTACTCGTCGTCGGCTCCGGGCGCTCCGGCGCCGAGGCGTTCGGTGGCCTCGTCGAACTCGCGCTGGGCGACCGCGACACCGGTGCGGCGGGCCAGGAACCCGGTGACGGTCTCGCCCGCGCGCCGTTCGGGCTCCTGCGGGAGGTAGCCGACGGCGGCGGAGCCGGGGTTGAGCCGCACGGTCCCGTGTTCGGGCGCGACCAGGCCGGCGAGGGTCCGGAGCAGGGTGGACTTGCCCGCTCCGTTGACCCCGACCAGGCCGATCACGTCGCCGGGTGCGACGACCAGGTCGAGCCCGTCGAAAAGGACCCGGTCACCATGGCCGGCTGCAAGGTCTCTGACTACGATCGTGGCGCTCATCAGCACCAACGGTATAGGTCAGCCCCGCAGCGAGGCGACCGCGCGCCTGCCCAGCCAGCCGCTGTAGACCCCGAACCCGGCGAGGCCGGCCCGGCGGGTCTGCGGCACGGCCACGGCCACGCCGAGGACGAGTTCGGTCAGCCCGTTGCGCCTGACCCAGGCCGCGGTGTTCTCCGGGAACAGCGGCTTGGTGATCATCTCGAACGGCTTCGGGGTGACCAGGTGGGCGACACCGGTGACGGCGAGCAGGATGCCGGCGGTACGGAAGCGGGCCATGGCGTGGATCCTTTCGGGTCGGATGACGACACCTTATTAGACCAGCCGTCTCAGTCGAGCGTCGGCCACGGGGTACGGCAGGGTGGCGGCGGGTGCCGGCTGGACTGTCCTGAACCGGCCGTGACTCTGGTCACATCTTACAAAGGGGACATAGCCTCCCGGAGCCGGTCTCCTGCCGGGGTCCAGGGAGGTTTCGTGTTCCGTACTCTTGTCGTGCTCTTCGCCCTGCTCGCCGGGCTCACCGCCGCAGTCCCGTCCGCCGGGGCCACCACGGGCAAGTTCCCCAAGAACTTCCTCTGGGGAGTCGCCACGGCCGGTTTCCAGAGTGAGGGCAGCGCTCCCGACAGCAACTGGATCCGCTATGCCAAGAAGGACAAGAAAAAGGACCCCTACGGCAACGCGGTCGATTTCCGGCACCGCTACCCGGCGGACCTGAAACTGGCCAGGAACCTCGGCGTCAACGTGTTCCGCACCTCGATCGAGTGGGCCCGGATCGAGCCGAAGAAGGGCCATTGGGACTGGAAGGAGATCCGCTACTACGACGACGTCGTCCGGCGGATCAGGGCCAACGGGATGCGGCCGATGCTCACCCTCAACCACTGGGTGCACCCGGGCTGGGTGGCCTCGCAGGGCGGCTGGGCCAACAAGAAGACCGCCGACCAGTGGCTGCGCTTCGCCAAGTTCGTGGTCAACCGGTACCGCGGCCAGGGCGTCATGTGGATCACGTTCAACGAGGCCAGCCAGTACATCTTCCACGAGGTCACCGATGGCACGCTGCCGATCGCCAAGGTCCCGGTGATGCGGGCCGGGCTGACCAGGGCGCACCGGGCGGCCTACGACATGATCCACAGGGTGGATCCGGGCGCGCTGGTGTCGACCAACGTGGCCTACGGTTCGCTGCTCAACGGCCTGTTCGACGCGGCGTTGTTCAACCAGGTCACCGACAAGATCGACTTCATTGGCGTCGACTACTACTACGGGGCGAGCGTCAAGAACCTCACCTCGATCCAGGCCGCTACCGGGGCGTTCTGGAACGTCGAGCCGGAGCCCGAGGGGCTCTACTACGTGCTCAAGAACTACCAGCGCCTGCTGCCCAAGCTCCCGGTGTACGTGGTCGAGAGCGGCATGCCGACCGACGACGCCAAGCCCCGGACCGACGGTTACACCAGGTCACAGCATCTGCGCGACCATCTCTACTGGGTGCAGCAGGCGATGCGGGACGGCGTCAAGGTGATCGGTTACAACTACTGGTCGCTGACCGACAACTACGAATGGGGCTCCTACCGGGCCCGCTTCGGCCTGTACACCGTGAACGTGCGCAAGGACCGCGCGCTCGTCCGCAGGCCCACCGACGCGGTCGCCGTCTACCGCTCGATCATCGCCAACCGTGGTGTGCCCGCCGGCTATGTCCCGGTGAAGAAGCCCGCCTGGTGCTCCATCGAGGACCCGATCGCCACCTGCCTGGGCACCACCCCCACGCCGCCCGCTCCCTGACCCGGATCGCTCAGCCGGCCCAGGCCAGCTGAGCGCCCAGGTGGCCGGTGCGGGTGACCCAGACGATCGTGAGGATCGCCAGGGCGGTGAGGGTGACGCCGACGGCCGGGGTCGTGGCGCGGGACAGGGACAGCCGGGCGTCGGCGAGCAGCAGCAGGATGAAGGCGATCGTCACGACGATGACGAGCAGCCGGAGCTGTTCGCCGAGCTCGGCGTGCTGGGCGAGCCTGGGGTTGTCGGCGTCGGCGAAGCGGGCGTCGCGCAGGGCCTCGCCCGCGCCGACCGTGACCAGGGTCGCGGCCATGGTGGCGGTGGCCAGCAGGGCGGTCGCCAGGCCGAACCTCGCCCGCCAGGCGGGGCGGAAGGCCAGCACGGACACCAGGACGCAGACGATCGGGATCAGCACCACCGGGACGTGCAGGAACAGCACGTGCGCGGGCAGCCCGAGCAGATTCGTGACCTTGAGCGGGAACAGGCCGGCCGCCAAGACCAGGGCCGTGAAGAGCAGCGGGAGCACCGGGTCTTGAGTCTTCACATCCGTCATGCCGAAGGCACGTAACGGAACCGCCTCAGGTTCAACACCGGGGGGCCCGCGTGGCGCGGCCGGCCGCTGAGCCTTCGGCGTCGGCGTGGCGCAAGACCGGAGCACGGCCGGTCCCGGCCAACGGTCGGACCTGCGCAGTTGGCGCGCGAGGCGGCGGGCCGCAGTGCTCCGACCCGGACAAAATTTGATCTGGACTGCGGCAAGGCGGTACTCCGGGGGAGTGCGCGGCGGGCAGACGGGGAGGCTTAGGGGGACCCCGTTTGCACAGATCGGGTGACCGGTGAGTAACATCACCGAATCAGATTCGGTCCCCTCAAGTAAGGTGCTGCTCATGGACTTGAACGGAGTTTCCGCCCTCGTATCCGGTGGCGCTAGTGGCCTCGGCGAGGCCACCGTCCGCGACCTGGCCGCGCAAGGCGCGAAAGTGGTCATCGCCGACCTGAACGAGGAGAAGGGCAAGGCGCTCGCGGACGAGCTTGGCGGCATCTTCGTCAAGACCGACGTCACCGACGAGGCGCAGGTCCAGGCGGCCGTGCAGGCCGCCGTCGACAGCGGCTCGCCGCTGCGCGTCGTGGTCAGCAGCGCCGGCATCGGCTGGGCGACCCGCACCGTCGGCAAGGGCAACGTCCCGCACGACCTGGCCTCCTTCCAGAAGGTCATCCAGATCAACCTGATCGGCACGTTCAACCTGATGCGCCTGGGCGCGGCGGCCGTCGCCGCCACCGAGCCGGTCGACGCCGACGGCCTGCGCGGCGTCGTCATCAACACCGCTTCCGTCGCGGCGCTCGAGGGCCAGACCGGCCAGGTCGCCTACTCCGCCTCCAAGGGCGCCATCGTGGCGATGACCCTGCCGGCCGCGCGGGACCTCGCCGCCGTCGGCATCCGGGTCAACACCATCTGCCCCGGCATCATCGACACCCCGATCTACGGCGAGGGCGAGGCCGCGGACGCGTTCAAGGCCAAGCTGGCCGCGCCGATCCCGTTCCCCAAGCGCACCGGCAAGGCCTCGGAGTTCGCGCACCTGGTGCGCTCGCTGATCGAGAACGACTACATGAACGGCGAGACGGTCCGCTTCGACGGCGCCATCCGCTTCCAGCCCAAGTAGACCCCGTTGAGCCCGCCCGTAGGAGTCCTACGGGCGGGCTTTCCTGCACAGCGCTCCCCTGAGACGAGAAGGAGGCAACGGTGTCCGACGCCGTGCTCACCGAAGAAGATGGCGGAGTCCTCGTCATCACGATCAACCGTCCCGAGGCCCGCAACGCGGTCAACGGGTCAGTGGCCGAGGGCATCGCGGCCGCGCTCACGGAGCTGGACAGCCGCAAGGACCTGGCCGTCGGCATCCTGACCGGCGCGGGCGGCACGTTCTGCGCGGGCATGGACCTCAAGGGCTTCCTCACCGGCGAGAACCCGTTCGTGGAGGGCCGCGGCTTCGCGGGCATCGTCGAAGGCCCCCCGGCGACGCCGATCATCGCGGCAATCGAGGGCTACGCGCTGGCCGGCGGCTGTGAGATCGCACTCGCCTGCGACATGATCGTCGCGGCTTCCGACGCCCAGTTCGGCCTGCCCGAGCCCAGGCGCGGCCTGGTCGCGGCCGGCGGCGGCCTGCTGCGGCTGCCGCAGCGGATCCCGTTCCACATCGCGATGGAGATCGCGCTGACCGGCGACAAGTACCCGACGCAGCGGCTGTACGAGCTGGGCCTGGTCAACCGGATCAGCGAGCCCGGCCAGGCGCTCGCGGAGGCCAAGAAGCTCGCCGCGAAGATCGCGGAGAACGCCCCGCTGGCACTCGCCGCCACCAAGCGGATCATCGTCGAGTCGCCCCAGTGGACCGAAGAGGAGAAGTTCGCCAAGCAGATGGCGATCGCGGGCCCCGTCTTCGGCTCCAAGGACGCGCAGGAGGGCCCCACCGCCTTCGCGCAGAAGCGCAAGCCCAACTGGACCGGCGAGTAGGCCGAGAAGGTCACTGGTTCGACCGCAGAACGGCCTCCCGTCTCGGGAGGCCGTTCTGCGCTTTCAGGATCCTTTCAGGAAGGCGGGGGACACTCTGCGACGATAGGCAGAGGGGGTCACGTTGAGTGAGGCGCGCTTGCTCGTCGTCGAGGACGAGCCCAACATCCAGGAGTTGCTCGCGGCGAGCCTGCGGTTCGCCGGGTTCGAGGTCTGTACCGCGGGGGACGGCGGCGAGGCCGTGCTGGCCGTGCAACGGCACCGGCCCGACCTGATCGTGCTCGACGTGATGCTGCCGGACATGGACGGCTTCGACGTCGTCCGGCGGCTGCGGTCGGGCGGGACCTACACGCCGGTGCTGTTCCTGACCGCCAAGGACGCGGTCGAGGACCGGATCAAGGGCCTCACGCTGGGCGGTGACGACTATGTCACCAAGCCGTTCAGCCTGGAGGAGGTCGTGGCCAGGATCCGGGCCGTGCTGCGCCGGACCGGCGACCTCGCGGGGCTGCCGTCGCCGCGCCTGCAGTTCCACGACATCGAGCTCGACGAGGACAGTCATGAGGTCTGGCGCGGTGGGGTCGCCGTGCAGTTGTCGCCGACGGAGTTCAAGCTGCTGCGCTACTTCATGGCCAACGCGGGCCGGGTCGTGTCCAAGGCCCAGATCCTCGACCATGTCTGGCACTACGACTTCCGGGGCGACGCGGGCATCGTGGAGTCCTACGTCTCGGCGCTCCGCAAGAAGATCGACAACGTCGAGCCGCGGCTGATCCACACGCTGCGCGCCGTGGGATATGTGCTGCGGCTGCCGTCATGAGGAGCAGGCCGCTCCGGGTCAAGCTGATCGCGGGGCTGCTGCTGCTGGTCGTGCTCGCCCTGACGATGATCAGCGTCGCCGGGATCTCGGTGCTGCGCGGCTACCTGGTCGGCCGGGCCGACGTCCAGCTCGGGCAGGCAGCCGCCTCGGTGGTGTCCCAACTCAACGACGACGTTCCGCTCAACCGGTTGCGGCTGCCCGCCGAGGTCGCGGCCCGGGTGCTCGACGAGAAGGGCGCGGTGGTCGGCACGTCCGACCCGCTGGGGGACTCCCGGTCACCGAAGACCCCCGACGAGCTGGGCTCCACCCCGGTCACGGTCGGCTCGGCCGAGGGCAGGAGCGGCGACTGGCGGATCGAGGGCATCGCCCTGGACGGTGGCGGGCAGCTGGTCCTGGCGGTGAGCATGGACGAGATCGACCGTACGATCAACCGGCTGATGCTGATCGACCTGGTCGTCAGCGCGGCCACCCTGACGGTGCTGGCGGTGGCGGGCGCGGCGATCGTCCGGGCCAGCCTGCGGCCGCTGCGCGAGATCGAGGAGACCGCGGAGGCCATCGCGGCCGGCGACCTGTCGCTCCGGGCCCCCGACGCGGACCCCGACACCGAGGTCGGGCGGCTGGGCCGGGCGTTCAACACGATGTTGACCCAGATCGAGACGGCGTTCGCGGCCCGGGCGGAGTCGGAGGCGACGGCCCGGCAGTCCGAGGAGCGGATGCGCCGGTTCGTGGCGGACGCCAGCCACGAACTGCG
The DNA here is from genome assembly GCA_039928335.1 of Streptosporangiaceae bacterium. Lineage (GTDB taxonomy): Bacteria > Actinomycetota > Actinomycetes > Streptosporangiales > Streptosporangiaceae > Actinocorallia. The sequence goes on from JBDSTJ010000292.1 coordinate 7,578, forward strand.
GACCCCGCTGACCGCCATCCGGGGCTTCGCGGAGCTGCACCGGCAGAACCCGCAGGCCGAGGTGATCGCCAAGATCGAGTCCGCGGCGTCCCGGATGGGGCTGCTGGTGGAGGACCTGCTGCTGCTGGCCCGGATGGATCAGCAACGCCCGCTCGCCCGGACCCCGGTGGACCTGCTGTCCCTGGCGGTCGAGGCGGTCCAGGAGGCGAGGATCATCGCCCCGGACCGCGAGATCGACCTGTCGGTGGCGGGGGCGGCCTACCAGGTGCTCGGCGACGAGCCGAAGCTCCGTCAGGTGTTCGCCAACCTGCTCAGCAACGCCCTCACCCACACCCCGGCCGGGACCCCGGTGCAGGTGCGGCTCAGGCCCGAACCCGGCCAGGTGGTGCTCGAGGTCGCCGACCAGGGGCCGGGACTCACGCCCACCCAGGTCGATCATGTGTTCGATCGCTTCTACCAGGCCGACACCGCCCGCCAGGAGTCGGGAACGGGTCTGGGGCTGGCCATCGTCGCGGCGCTGGTCGAGGCGCACGGCGGCCGGGTCTCGGTGGCCGCAGACCCCGGTGCGGGCGCGGTTTTCCGGGTCACCCTGCCCGAGGCTCCGTAAGCCCTGGTCCCACCGGTTGAAGCGACTCTTGGCCAGGTTCAAGAGAACGTTCAGGAATCTCTCAGGTTCGCCAGGCATCGTGGTCGGTGCAGGGGGTGAACGATGTGTCCCCTGCACCAAGCAGCAGGGATCGGGGGGATTCGATGAACGCGCAGACACCGCTCGGCCGGCCGGACAGCCCCGGCTGGCGGCTTCCGCCGCAGCGGCCCTGGCGTGTGTCGCCCCGGCAGCGGTTGCTGGCCCTCGGCGCGGCCGCCGCGCTCGCCCTGGGCGGCGGCGCGGTCGGTGCGGTGGGTGCGGTCGCGCTGACCGGTGACGGGACCTCGATCTCCAG
>JBDSTJ010000293.1:0-4521 GCA_039928335.1 Streptosporangiaceae bacterium
CGACGGTCGCGGGGACGCCGTCCGCGACGACCAGGGTGGCTCCGGCGGTGAGCGGCCAGAGCAGGTCCCAGGGCGAGGCGTCGAGGGCGGCCCGGTCGCGTGGCAGGACGCCCTCGCCCGGCCGCAGCGGGAAGCGCTCGCTCATCCAGGTGAGGCGGTGCGCGACCCCGGCGTGGGTGCTGCCGAGCCCGGCCGGGGTGCCGGAGATCTTCTTGGCATAGCTGAGGACCGCCAGGTCCTGCGGGGTCGCCACCGGCTCGGGCCGGTCGGCCGGGTAGTCCTCGATGCGCTCCCCGACGGTGTCCAGGGCGAGCATCCGGATGGAGGCGTCCGCCTCGGCGAGCTTCAGGGCGGGGTCAAGGAGGGTGTCGCCGTCGGTCAGGACCAGCTTGGCCGTGGTGTCGGCGAGCACCGCCCGCACGTCGGCGCCCCTGTGCGCCGGGTTCACCGGGACGGCCGTGCCGCCGGCCTTGAGGACCGCGAGGATCGCGACCAGGCGCAGGGCCGACGGCGGCAGGACGACCGGGACGGGCTTGTCCACCCCGACGCCCAGATGCCTGAGCCAGTAGGCGAGCCTGTTGGCCCGTACGTCCAGCTCACGGTAGGTCCACGGCGTCCCCCGGTCGAAGACGGCGACCGCGTCGGGTGTGCGGTCCGCCCAGGCCTCGACCAGCGCGTGCACCGTGTCGGGCGCTGTGCCGGGCACGGCTTCCGCCGGGGTGCCGGCCAGCTCGGTGGTGATGGTCTGGTGCTCGGCCTCGCCCAGCAGCGGCAGCCGCCAGACCGTCGAGTCGGGGTTGTCGATCGCTCCCGCGACGACCGTGGTGAGCCGGTCCAGCATGCGCTGGACGACGTCCTCGCGGTACAGGTCGGTGGAGTAGTAGACCATGCCGCTGATGTCGCCGTCGTCCTCGACGGTGAGGTCGACCTCGAGGTCGAACCGGGCCGTGTTGGTGCTGAGGGTGGCGACCTCGAAGCTGACCCCGGGCAGGTCGATCCGGTACTTCGGCTCGTTGTGCAGGCCGAGCTGGTGGCGGACCAGCGGGGCGTGCGACATGGCGTCCCGCTCCGGATTGACCTCCTCGACGATCTTCTCGAACGGCACGTCCTGGTGGTCGTAGGCGCCCAGGCAGACGTCGCGGGCCTGCCCGAGCAGCTCACGGTAGGTCGGGTCGCCCTTGAGGTTCAGGCGGAGCGGCAGCTCGTTGAGGAAGCAGCCGATCAGCGGCGCGATCTCACCGCGGGTGCGGCCGGCGATGGGGCAGCCGATGATGATGTCGTCCTGGCCGCTCCACCGGGCCAGCACCACCGAGTAGGCGGCGACGAGGGCCATGTAGGGGGTGGCGCGCTCGGCTTCGGCGAGCCTGGTGAGGCCGCTGACGAGCTCGGCCGGCATCCGGTAGTGGAGGGTGCCGCCGTCCCAGGTGAGCACCGTCGGCCGGGGCAGGCCGGTGGCGGCGTCCACGAGACGGGTCTCGTGCAGCCTGTCCTTCCAGTACTCCAGCTCCTGGTCCATCTTCTCGGGCGTGAGGTAGTCGCGCTGCCAGGCGGCGAAGTCGCCGTACTGCAGGGCGAGCGGCTCGAGCGGCGACTCCTCCCCCGCCGAGAACGCGCCGTACAGGGCGCCGACCTCGCGGATCAGGATGTTCAGCGACCAGCCGTCGGTGGCGACGTGGTGCTGGCAGAGGATCATCAGGTGCTCGTCGTCGGCCAGCCGCAGCAGTACCGGGCGGAGCATGAGGTCGTTCTCGAGGTCGAACGGGCGGGAGGTCTCGCGGGCGCAGTACTCCCCTACGGCCGTCTCCTGCGCCGGGCCCCGCAGGTCGCGGAGGTCGACGACGGGCAGGGCGAGGTCCGGGACGCCGTTGACGCGCTGGACGCCGCCCTTGCCGCCGGGCGCGGGATGGTAGGTGGTCCGCAGCACCTCGTGCCGGCGGACGATCTCGACCAGGCAGCGGCGCATGACCTCGACGTCCAGGTCACCGCGGAGGCGGGCCGCGCCGGCGACGTTGTACATCGTCTCCTGCGGCAGCATCCGGTTGAGGTACCAGATGCGCTGCTGGGCGAAGGAGAGCGGCAGTTCGGGACCGTTGTCCGCGGCGCGGGTGATCCGGGCGTCGCCACGGCCGATCCCTTGCCGGTCGAGCAGGCGGTCGAGCAGCTTTCGCTGTTCGGCGGAGAGCGGTCGCATCGCGTCAAACCTCCAGGGGGGCGGTCGTGCTCAACAAATGCCTGATGTCGTGCTTGAGCCGGGACAGGACGATGGACTCGGCCTCCCGGGTGAAGAAGTGGCCGCCGGGGAAGACCTGGAGCCGGTAGTCGTCACCGGACTCTGCGGCCCAGCCGCCGGCCTTCACCGGGTCGATGGTCGGGTCGGTCGCGCCGAGGTAGACCCGCACCGGGCAGCCGAGCGGTTCCTCCGCGATGTGCCGGCGGGCCCGCAGCATGCCGAGGTCGGCCCGGATCAGCGGGCGCAGCATGTCGAGGAAGCCCTCGTTCTCGAGGATCGCGGCTGGGGTGCCGCCGGTGGCGGTGAGGAACCCGGTGATGCCCTCGTCGGTCATCCGCCCGGTGTAGTCGCGGGTGTGCAGCACCGCCGGGGCCTCGCAGGCGGCGGCGATGAACCCGGCCGGCCGCCAGGGCCGACGGCGACGGATCGCCCGGCACAGCTCAAACCCGACGACCGCGCCCATGCTGTGCCCGAAGACGATCAGCGGCCGGTCGAGCAGTTCCTCGACCTCCTCGCGGAGCTCGCCGTCGACCAGCGCCGCGAGGTCGGTTTCCGGGTCCTCCGCGAGCCGCGAGCCGTGGCCTGGCAGTTCCACCGCGACCAGGCCGATCTCGGCGGGCAGCTGCCGAGGCCACTGCCGGTACAGGTGGGCGCCGCCGCCGGCCGGCGGCAGGCACAGCACGCGCACCGCCGGGTCTTCGTCGCGGGACCAGTTCCGCAGCCAGGCCATCTCTGTCTCCTCCGTTCGATGTCTGAAGTGTCTGCTGCCGGGGCCGCTGAGGTCAGTCGGGGATAGCCCTGACAGGCCCTGCTCAGCGAGCGGGTGTCAGGGTCAGGTCGGCCTTCTCCGCAGCGTCCACGGCGGGACGGCTGAAGGCCCACGGGGCGGTCTCGCCCTTGGCCCACAGGTCGGTCTGGTCGGTGTAGTGGGGGTGGAAGGCGTGCCCGGACGTGCCGGCGGAGTTGATCCAGCCGGAGGCATCCCAGTCGCTGACGTCGGCGACCATGCGCATGGAGGGGATCCAGTCGACCTGGTAGCCCTCCGGGGCGTACCAGCTGTTGGCGTTGACCGCGGAGCTGCCTCCCGGCAGCTCGTAGGGGCCCCGGTTGAGCAGCCACTGCACGGGGGCGGGGCCGCCCTTGCCGAGGGTGCCCTCCTTCAGCGTGAGCTGGTGGATCGCGCCCCAGCGCCACTTCTGCGGGTTGTCGCCCAGGCGTTTGCCGAGCTCGGCCGCAGCGTCGTCCAGGGCCCTGCGCAGAACGTCGTCCCTGGTCCTGAGGGTCTTGCCGTCGCTCCAGTACGGGTCGTCGGGCTTGGTCAGGAGGGGGCGGACGGCTTCCAGCCAGCGACCGCCGCCGTCCGGTTCGTGGCTCGCCTCGGTCGTGGACAGCTCGTCGGCGAAGGTCAGGCGGACGAGTGCGCGCCAGGTGGCGTTGAAATAGGCGGCGGCGGCCGAGTCGACGGGCTGGTCGAAGTTCCAGCCCTTGAGGAGCTGCCAGGCCTTCTCCGCCTGCGGGCCGGGCTTGACCGCGAGCAGGTACGGGACGAGCGCCTGGGCGAAGGGGCTCCGGGTGTCGCGCTGGATTCGGCGCATGCCCTCGGCGTCCAGCGGGCCGGCCTGTTCGATCAGCGTGGCGATGCGCTCGCTGCGGTGGCCGTCCGACCAGTCCTTAGTGATCATGTGTGGGTAACCCGGGCCGGCCGCGGCGTTGTTGGCCGTGACGAGGTAGCCGCTCGCCGGATCGTAGGACGTGGGGAGCTCGTCGTAGGGCAGGTATCCGGTCCATTCGTACTGTCCGGTCCAGCCGGGGACCGGGTAGGTGCCGTCTCCCTTGGCCCGCACCGGGACCTTGCCGATGGCCTGGTAGCCGATGTGTCCCTGCTTGTCGGCGTAGATGACGTTCTGGGCTGGGGCGGTGAAGCCGCGCAGGGCCTCGCGGAAGGACTTCCAGTCCTGGGCGCGGTTGATCGCGAAGACCGAGTCGACGGTGGTGGACGGTTCGAGGGCCGTCCAGCGGAGGGCGACGGCGTGCGCGCCGGTGTCGGCCGTCTCGGGGGTGTGACCGCCCGCGCCGACCTTGCCCAGTTCCTCGATGACACCGGAGATGATCGGGCCGTGCCGGGTGGTCTGGACGTCGAACGTGACGGGATCACCGCCCGCGACCTTGATGGTCTCCTTCCGGGTCACCAGCGGGAGCTGCTTGCCCCGGTACTCATAGTTCTGGCCGGTCACCTTCTCCAGGACGAGGTCGGTGACGTCCGCGCCGAGGTTCGTGAGGCCCCAGGTGAC
>JBDSTJ010000294.1:0-10378 GCA_039928335.1 Streptosporangiaceae bacterium
TCGATGAGGGTGACAAGGTCAAGATCACGATCCGTTTTCGTGGCCGCGAAATGGCACACCAGGAACTCGGTGACCAGATGGTCAAGAAGATTGCCGCGGATATTCTCGAAGAAGCGGTCATCGAGCAGTACCCGCGCATGGAAGGCCGTTTGATGGTCATGATGATCGCGCCAAAAAAGAACAAGTGATTTTTGCCGGTGGAATGATCTGCCGGTAGGCGATCGACAGCGCGGGCGCGCCGGCCGCCGACGAGATGCGGGAGATCATCCGCCGGTGGGTGCGCAGGCCGCAGGACATGAAGCCGCCGCCATGGAAGTACAGGATGACCCGGTGGGAGCCCTCACTGCCGCGTCCGTGCACCCACTCGGCCTGGAACCCCTCGAACGGGACCTTCTCGGTCCTGGTGCCGCGCGGTGCGGGCAGCAGACGGCCGGCCGTGTCGAGCGCGCCGCCGACCCGAAAGATCGACGGGTGGAACGGCGCGTGCCGCAGAACGGGCCGGACGAAGACCTTGAGGAACAAGACGAACAGCTTGGTCCTCGTGCTGATCACAGTCCGGGTCTCGATCACTGGCTGCACGATGCGCCTCCTCGGCAGGCTGGTCTTGTGGGGGCGGGGTAACCGGCCACTTATCTGCGCGGGAGCGTCTCACCCGTTGGACGAAACGTCAATGTGGTGTCGGCCACCCGCTGTCGGCCACCCGGGGCAACCGAGTGCTCGGTATGTTTTGCCCGGCGGCTAGGGTGTGCCGCGTGGCAGCGGGTCGGGCAGGTAAGCCGGGACAGGGCAGGGGCGGTTATGCCGTGGGCGACGCGCGCCGGGCCCGCATCGTGGAGGTGGCGACCCGCGAGTTCGCCCAGCACGGCTATCGCGGTGCCTCGATCGCCCGGATCGCCGAGAGCGCCGGCCTGTCCCAACCAGGTCTGCTGCACCATTTCAGGACCAAGGAACGGCTGCTCACGGCCGTTCTGGAGGTCCGCGACGCCCGGGACGCCGAACGGTTCTTCGGCGAGGCAGGGACCCGTCCGCGCGGTCTGGCCGCCTTCGAGCGTCTCCAGGACCTGGTCGACCGGAACAGCCGCGAACCCCTCCTGGTCCAGCTCTTGGCCGTTCTGTCCACCGAAGCGGTCATCGGTGGCGACCCGGCCCGCAGGTGGCTCCGCGAACGCCACCGCCTGATGCGCACGGTCATCACTGACGGCCTGCGCGAGGCCGCCGACGCCGGTGATCTGCGCCCCGCCGCCGACCCCGACACCCAGGCCGACCGTCTTATCGCCCTCCTCGACGGCCTCAGGATCCAGTGGCTCCTGGACCCCGACCGGGTCGACATGGCCCGTATCTTCCGCCTGAGCGTCGACGACCTGATCACGTCTCTCCGGCTGCACTGAGTGGACAGCAGGAGGAGAGAGCGGGGTGCCCGGGGTGAGCCGGCGGGCCGGTTCACGTGCCCCGGCGCATGGACTCGGAGATCTTCTCGGCGGCGGCGACGACGGGGGCGGCGTGGACGCGGCCGGGGGAGCGGCTGAGGCGCTCGAGGGGGCCGGAGACGGAGATCGCGGCGACGACCCGGCCGCCGGTGCCGCGAATGGGGGCGGAGACCGAGCCGACGCCCTGTTCACGTTCGCCGATGCTCTGGGCCCAGGAGCGGCGGCGGACCAGGGCGAGGGTCGCGGCGGTGAACTTGGCACCGCGCAGGCCGCGGTGGAGCCGGTCGGGTTCCTCCCAGGCGAGCAGGATCTGGGCGGCGGATCCGGCGGTCATCGGCAGGGCGGCGCCGACGGGGACGGTGTCGCGCAGGCCACTGGACCGTTCCGCCGCGGCGACGCAGACGCGGACGTCTCCCTGCCTGCGGTAGAGCTGGGCGCTCTCGCCGGTCAGGTCCCGCAGCTGGGTGAGGATCGGCTGGGCGACGGCCAGCAGGCGGTCCTCGCCGGCGGCGACGGCCAGTTCGGCCAGGCGCGGGCCGAGGATGAACCGGCCCTGGGTGTCGCGGTGCACGATCCGGTGGTGCTCCAGCGCGACCGCCAGCCGGTGGGCCGTGGGGCGGGCCAGGCCGGTGGCGGTGACGAGCTGTGCGAGCGAGGCCGGGCCGGCTTCCAGCGCGTTCAGAACCAGAACGGCTTTGTCCAGCACGCCGACTCCGCTAGAGTTGTCCATACCTCGATATTGCCGTCTCGGATCGTGAGATGCAAGTCGGATGAACAGCAAGATCTCAATGAGGAGAGGTGGAGCGATGGGCCGCACATTGGCGGAGAAGGTGTACGACGCTCATATCGTCAGGCAGGCTGCGGGCGAGCCGGACCTGCTCTACATCGACCTGCACCTCGTCCACGAAGTGACCAGCCCGCAGGCCTTCGACGGGCTGAGGCTGGCCGGGCGCGGGCTCCGCCGCACGGACCTGACCATCGCCACTGAGGACCACAACGTCCCCACCCAGGACATCCTGCTGCCGATCGCCGACCCGGTGTCGCGGACCCAGGTCGAGACGCTGCGCAAGAACTGCGCCGAGTTCGGGGTGCGGCTGCACCCGATGGGTGACGCCGGCCAGGGCATCGTGCACGTGATCGGCCCGCAGCTGGGGCTGACCCAGCCGGGGATGACCGTGGTCTGCGGCGACTCCCACACCTCCACCCACGGCGCGTTCGGCGCGCTGGCCTTCGGCATCGGCACCAGCGAGGTCGAGCATGTGCTCGCCACCCAGACGTTGCCGCAGACCAAGCCCAAAATGATGTCGATCACCGTCGACGGCGCGATGCCCCCCGGCGTGACCGCCAAGGACCTGATCCTGGCGGTCATCACCCAGATCGGCACCGGCGGTGGCCAGGGCTACATCGTGGAGTACCGGGGCGAGGCCATCGAGAACCTGTCGATGGAAGGCCGCATGACGGTCTGCAACATGTCCATCGAGGCGGGCGCGAAGGCGGGCCTGATCGCTCCGGACGAGACCACCTTCGACTACCTCAAGGGCCGCGACCACGCCCCCGCGGGTGCGGACTGGGACACCGCCGTGGCGTACTGGAAGACCCTGCGCACCGACGACGACGCGGTCTTCGACAAGGAGATCGTGATCGACGCCGCGACGCTCGCGCCCTTCGTGACCTGGGGCACCAACCCCGGCCAGGGTGCGCAGCTCACCGCGTCGGTCCCGCACCCCGAGGACTTCGCCGATCCGAGTGAGCGGCAGGCCGCCGAGCGCGCCCTGGAGTACATGGGCCTCACCGCCGGCACCCCGCTGCGCGAGGTCAGGGTCGACACGGTCTTCGTCGGCTCCTGCACCAACGGCCGGATCGAGGACCTGCGGGCCGTCGCGGACGTGCTCAGGGGCCGCCGGGTCGCCGACGGCGTGCGCGCGCTGATCGTGCCCGGCTCGGTCAAGGTCAAGGTCCAGGCCGAGGCCGAGGGCCTGGACAAGATCTTCACTGCCGCGGGCGCGGAGTGGCGGGAGGCGGGCTGCTCGATGTGCCTGGCGATGAACCCCGACAAACTGGCCCCGGGCGAGCGTGGCGCGTCCACCTCCAACCGGAACTTCGAGGGCCGGCAGGGCAAGGGCGGCCGCACCCACCTGGTGTCGCCGGCCGTCGCCGCGGCCACCGCCGTCGCCGGCCATCTGGCCGCCCCCGCCGACCTGCTGCCGGCCTGAGCGAGAAGGAGACTGATCATGGAGAAGTTCACCGTCCACACCGGGCGCGCGGTCCCGCTGCGCCGCAGTAACGTCGACACCGACCAGATCATCCCCGCGGTCTGGCTGAAGCAGGTCAGCCGCACGGGCTTTGAGAAGGGTCTGTTCTCGGCCTGGCGCGAGGACCCGTCGTTCATCCTGAACGACCCGGCCTACGAGGGCGTGTCGGTCCTGGTGGCCGGACCGGACTTCGGCACCGGCTCCTCGCGTGAGCACGCCGTCTGGGCCCTCCAGCAGTACGGGTTCAAGGTCATCATCGCGCCGCGCTTCGGCGACATCTTCCGCAACAACTCCACCAAGATGGGCTTGCTGCCGGTGATCCTGCCGGCTGAGACCGTCCAGGCGCTGCAGACGCTCGCCGAGAACGACCCCCAGGCCGAGATCACCGTCGACCTGGAGCAGCGCGAGGTGCGCGCCGGCGAGATCGTCGCGCCGTTCGAGATCGACGACTACACTCGCTGGCGGCTGATCGAGGGCCTGGACGACATCGGCCTGACCCTGCGGCACGCCGAGGACGTCACCGCGTTCGAGGCCGGCCGCCCCGCCTGGCTGCCCGCCACCCTCTGAAGGCTCGGCCCGCATCAGGGCCGTGATCGGCTCGCCCGGCCCCAAGCCGGGGAGCCGGTTTTCCCGGCCCGAAGCCGGCCCGAAGCCGGCCCGTGGCGAACGGCTTCCCGTGGCTGGGTGACAATGGGCCGATGGCTACCCGCGCTTCCTGGTCCTCGGGCCCCAGCTGGGACGATCCGGACCTCACGACGCTTGCCGCACAGCTGCGCCTGGCGCATGTGCGGATCGCACCCATGCCCGCAGACTCGCGGCGGCGGCTGCACCGGCACCTGCTGGCGATCACCGATCTGGCCAAGCGGGACCACGAACTGGCGGCCCGGCGGCTGACCAGTTTCCTGGCCGATCTCGAGGCCGGCGTCGATCCCGGTGCGTAACCAAACACCGCAAAATCCGTTGTATCTGGTCAAACTTGGCAAGGGATTCGTCTACGACATGGGAAAACTCAGCGGAAGGTGATTGTGTAGGTGCCTGAGCTCCCTTAGTTTCGGGGCTGCAACGGGGAACCGGAGGAGTAAACCCAATGAACAAGCGTGAACTGGTCGACGCTCTCTCGGAGCGGCTGGGCAGCAAGAAGGCGGCTGCCGAGGCGGTCGACGCCATCCTGGACACCATTCAGTCCACGGTGGCCAAGGGCGAGAAGGTGGCCATCACCGGGTTCGGTTCGTTCGAGAAGGCAGACCGCCCCGCTCGTACGGCACGGAACCCTGCCACCGGCAACGCCATCCAGGTCGCCGCGACGTCCGTGCCGAAGTTCAAGGCCGGTGCCGATTTCAAGAACCTGGTAGCCGGTAAGTAACCCACAACGTAGGACGCCCGTACCCCGATCCAGGGGTACGGGCGTTTTGTCGTTCCGGACACCGACACAGGCCAGGACCCGGTCAGGGCAGCGGCAGCGTCGACAGGGTGATCGCGGTGATCACGCCGTCGGGGGCTGCGAGATTGACCCGCTGGCCGAAGCGGAGCAGGCGCAGACCGCCCGCGTCGAAGGCGGCCCGGTCGAAGGCGAGCTCGGTCCCGTCGTCCAGGAGCACGCTGCCGGTGCGGTCGGTGGCGTCGAAGTCCTTCACTGTGCCCTGCATGACCGGCAGCCTACTGTGCGGCCAGGATCTTGTCGGCGATCACTTCGGTCCGCGGGCCCAGGCCCAGCTCCAGGGCTGCCCTGAGGTCCTCCAGGGTGTCCACGTCCCGGCGCAGGCCCGGCCCCGCGGGCAGCTCCCGGAGGCCGAGCGCCCGGTGCCGGGCGCGCGAGTCCGGGCCGAAGGCAGGCGCGAACACCGTCCCGGGCCCGGCCAGGTAGAGCGTGGTCCCGGTACCGTCGGCGTCGGCCACGAAGGCGCGGCCCCCGGTGGTCTCCAGTGCCCCGGCCAGTGCCCCGGCCCGAAACCCGGCCAGAACCCCCGTCAGCTCTGCGGAGCGCAACGCCGGCAGATCGGCGTTGATCGCCCCGATGGCTCCCGACAGCATCGACGACCCGTACCGCAGGGCCGGATTGAGCCCCGTGCCCGGATCGGGGGCCACGGCCGCGCCCAGCCCGGTCAGCTCCGCCGCGAGCAGCGGGTCGTCGGTGACCGCCAGGACCGCGGCGACCAGGGGACAGGCCAGGGCCGCGGCGACGGTGTCACAGGCCATGGCGAGGACCAGGGCCTCCCGGTGCTCGCCCGCGGCTGCGGCCAGCCGGGACTTGGCACTGGTGAGGGACTTCACGGGCACGATCAGCGACCAGGAGATCTCGTCCATTTCGGGTTCGACACTATGCGCCCGGAGCGGCGAGACTTGAAGACACCCCGAAGGGAAGGAGAAGCCATGACGCGCTGGCCCTGGTGCGCGCAGTACTCCACGAACCCGACCACCCCGCACGCGAGCTACACCTACTCGCCCGGCTGGCGGCGGTTCTCGATCGTCGTCGTGCTGGCGCTGGTGCGCACGGGTCTGCGGTGGAGCTGGCGCGGGCAGGAGCACGTTCCCCGGACCGGCGGCGTGATCATCGCGGCCAACCATCTGTCCGAGGCGGACCCGTTCGCGGTGGCCCACTACGTGTACGAGGCGGGCCGCTATCCGGTCTTCCTCGGCAAGGAGGCGGTGATCCGGGCTCGGATCGTCGGCACGATGCTGCGTGGAATGGGCCATATTCCAGTCGCTCGCGGTGGCGAGGACGCGATCCTGGCCCTGCGGGCCGCGGTGGCCGGCATCGAGGCCGGTGAATGCCTCGTCTTCTACCCCGAGGGCACCTGCACCCGTGACCCGGAGCTGTGGCCGATGACGGGCAGGACCGGGGCGGCCCGGCTGGCTCTCACGACCGGCGCGCCGATCGTGCCGCTGGCCCACTGGGGAGCCCAGGATCTGCTGCGATATCCGACGTCCCGATTCCGGCCGCTGCCCCGAAAGCTCATGCTGGTGACCGCCGGGCCGCCGGTGGACCTGTCGGCCTACGCCGGGAAGGCGCTCACCGCCGATATCCTCAAGGCCGCGACAGATGACATCATGCGGTCAATCGCGGAGTTGCTGGGCGAGCTGCGCGGACAGGCCCCGCCCAGGGAGCTGTAGGACTATCACCAGGCCATTGAGGAGCGTAGGAAGCCGTGACGCGGGTTGCAGTGATGGGTGCGGGCTCCTTCGGGACGGTCTTCGCGAAGGTGCTGACCGACGCGGGCGGCGATGTGGTCCTGTGGGGCCGGCGGCCGGAGATCGTCGAGTCGATCAACGACGGCCGGGAGAACGGCGACTACCTGCCCGGTGTGCGGCTGCCCACCGGGATGCGCGCCACCCTCGACCCGGCCGAGGCGCTCGAGGGCGCGGAGTTCGTCTTCCTCGCCGTCCCGTCCCAGACCCTGCGCGGCAACCTCGCCGAGTGGGGCGCGCTCATCCCCGAGCAGGCCGTGCTCATCAGCCTGATGAAGGGCATCGAGTCGCACACCAGCCTGCGGATGTCCCAGGTCATCGAGGAGGTACTCGGGGCCACCACGGACCGGATCGCCACGGTCTGCGGCCCCAACTTCGCGATGGAGATCGCCCGTGGCGAGCCGTCGGCGGCCGTGGCCTCCTGCCCCGACGAGCGCACCGCCCAGCGGGTCCAGCAGGCCTGCATGACGCCGTACTTCCGGGTCTACACCAGCACCGACCTGGTCGGCTGCGAGCTCGGTGGTGCGGTCAAGAACGTGATCGCGCTGTGCGTGGGCATCGCGACCGGGCTCGGATTCGGCGACAGCACCCGGGCGCTGCTGATCACCCGTGGCCTCGCGGAGATCATCCGGCTGGGAGTCGCGCTCGGTGCGGAGGCCCCGACGTTCGCCGGCCTCGCGGGCCTCGGCGACCTGGTCGGCACCTGCATCTCGCCGTTGTCGCGCAACCGCACGTTCGGGGAGAACCTGGGCCGGGGCATGAGCCTGGCGGAGGTCATCGCGGTCACCAAGCAGACCGCCGAGGGCGTCAAGTCGTCCGAGCCGGTCCTGGCCCTGGCCCAGAAACACGACGTCGAGATGCCGATCACCGAGGTCGTGGCCGCGGTGGTGCACCACGGACTGTCGATCAAGGAGGCGGGTATCCGGCTGATGAGCCGCTCACCCAAGCCCGAACAGTACGGTCTGTAGACGTCACTCACCGGCGGAGCCAGTCCTCCATCCTCGGGTTCGGACCACAGAAAGCAACCCTGTGCGACACTGTGGATACGATGAGTAAAGCACAGCGTCTCAAAGGTGAGAACACGCGGGCGGTGCACCTCCCGGCCCCTCCGGTCCCCGGACAGGCCGCAATGGGCCTGCCCGTGTGGCGGACCAGTGCCTTCACGTGCACCGGCGCGCAGGAACACGCCGACCTGGTCAACGAGTCGCAGCACGGCTATGTCTACAGCCGGTGCGACAATCCGACCGCCGACGCGTTCGCCGAGGGCCTCGCCGCACTGGAGGGCGTGACCGTTCCGGGCGTGCGGGCCCAGGCGTTCGCCTCGGGCATGGCCGCGGTCAGTTCGGTGTTCTGGACCTTCGCCCGCGCCGGGACCCACGTCGTCGCATCCCGCGCCGTCTACGGCGGGACCTACGACCTGATCAGCGACCTGCTGGCCCGGTTCGGAGTCACCGCGGACTTCGTGGACTTCGGCGACCTCGACCAGGTGTGCGACGCGATCCGGCCGTCCACCCGGATCCTGTGGGCCGAGACCCTGTCCACGCCCACGCTGACCGTCGCGGACCTGCCCGCCCTGGCCAACCTCGCCCACACCGCAGGTGCGCTGCTGGCCGTCGACTCCACCGCGACGACCCCGGTGCTGTGCCGGCCGCTGGAGTACCACGCCGACCTGGTCGTGCACTCGGCCACCAAGTACCTCGGCGGCCACGGTGACGCCACCGGCGGCGCGGTCGTGGGCCGGGCCGAGCTGATCGATCGGGTCCGGCGGGTCCGGATCGCCACCGGCGGGATGCTCGCCCCCGACGAGGCGTTCTTGTTGCGCCGCGGCCTGGCGACGCTGCCGCTCCGGATGCGCCGCCAGTGCGACACTGCCGCCCAGTTCGCCGCCGCCCTGGTCAGGCATCCCACGGTGGCCAGGGTCGACTATCCGGGCCTGGCCGGGCACCCCGGCCACGAACTGGCCCGCAGGCTCTTTGACGCCGGGCCCGAGGGCACCAGGTTCGGGGCCGTCGTCACGGTCACCCCGGTCGGCGGCAGGGATGCCGGGCTGGCCTTCGCCGACGCGCTCCGGCTCGCCCAGTCGGCCACCTCCTTTGGCGGCACCCACACCACGGTCACCCATGTAGGCACCACCACACACTGGGGCCAGGACGACGAAGCCCTGCTCACCTCGGGCATAGATCCGGCCGCCGTCCGGTTCTCGATCGGTCTGGAGGACGCCGAGGACCTGATCCGGGACGCCACCGAAGCTCTCGATGTGGTCTCCCGGACCCGGCCCGGGACCGTCCCCGGAGCGCGCGAGGAGCTCGACGTCCGACAGGTCGGGCGGACATCCTGATCAGCGGTAGGGTCAGGCATCATGTCCCAGAAGATCAGGGTGGCCGTCGTCTTCGGTGGCCGCAGCTCAGAGCACGCCATCTCCTGCGTCACGGCCGGCGGCGTCATGGCCGCGATCGACCGTGACCGGTACGAGGTCCTCCCCGTGGGGATCACCCGCGAGGGCCGCTGGGTTCTGGCACCGGAGGACCTGACCCTGACCATCGCGGGCGACACGCTCCCGGCGGTCCCGAGCGACGGCAGGGCGCTGGCCCTCCCGTTCGACCCCGACGGCAACGGCCTGCTGGTGATCGAGCCCGGCAAGGTTCCCGAGGTCCTCGGCGACGTCGATGTGGTCCTGCCCCTGCTGCACGGCCCGTACGGCGAGGACGGCACCATCCAGGGTCTCCTGGAGCTCGCCGGCGTCCGTTATGTCGGCGCGGGCGTCCTGGCCAGCGCCGTGGGCATGGACAAGGGCTTCATGAAACTCCTCTGGCAGGCCCAAGGCCTCCCCGTCGGCCCCTACGTGATCATCACTGACCGTGAGTGGCGGCTGGCCCGCGACGCCAAACTGGACGAGGTCAAGCAGCTCGGCTGGCCGGTCTTCGTCAAGCCCGCCCGCGCCGGCTCCAGCATGGGCATCTCCAAGGTCGCCCGCGAGGCGGACCTCGTCGCCGCGATCGAGGCCGCCCGCGCACACGACCCGCGCCTGATCATCGAGGCCGCCGTGGAAGGTCGCGAGGTCGAGTGCGGCGTCCTGCAGGGCGTCGGCGACGGACCCGCCGAGGCCAGCCTGCCCGCCGAGGTCGTCATGCTCGGAGACCACGACTTCTACGACTTCTCCACGAAGTACCTCGACGGCACCTCGCGCCTGGACATCCCCGCGAACCTGCCGGGCGAGGTCATCGCCGAGCTCCGCAGAGTCGCCGTCCAGGCCTTCGACGGCCTCGGCTGCGAGGGCCTCAGCCGGGTCGACTTCTTCGTGACCCCCGACCACAAGCTGGTCCTCAACGAGATCAACACGATGCCCGGCTTCACGCCCACGTCGGCGTTCCCGCAGATGTGGGCCGCCACGGGCCTGTCGTATGAGTCCCTGGTCGACCGCCTCCTCCAGACAGCACTCAACCGGCCCCTGGGCCTGCGCTGACCTGGGCCTGCACTGACCTGGGCCTGCACTGACCTGGGCCTGCACTGACC
>JBDSTJ010000295.1:0-7201 GCA_039928335.1 Streptosporangiaceae bacterium
CTCGGTCTCGTCGGACAGGCGCAGCACGGTCGGGACCGGGCCGTCCTGGATGAGCGTGCGCAGCGCGGCGGAGCCGATCTCGAACGACGGGAAGCGCCAGCCCTCATACACTCTGGCGACCGGGACCGGCCGGACTCGGACGGTGACCGAGGTGATCACGCCGAACGCGCCCTCGGACCCGAGGATCAGCTGGCGCAGGTCGGGGCCCGCCGCGGACTTCTGGGCCCGGCCCAGCTCCAGCGTGCCGGTCGGGGTGGCCACGGTCAGGCCGACGACGAGGTCGTCGAAGCGGCCGTAGCCGGCTGAGGCCTGGCCGCTGGAGCGGGCCGCGGCGAACCCGCCGATGGTCGCCCACTCGAACGACTGGGGGAAGTGGCCGATCGTGAAACCGTGCGCGGCCAGGAGCGCTTCGGCCTGCGGGCCGCGCAGTCCGGGTTCGAGGGTGGCGGTGCGGGAGATCTCGTCGACGGCGAGCAGCCGGTCGAGGCGGCGCAGGTCCAGGGCGATGAAGGCGTCGCTGGCCGGGGTGAGACCGCCGACGACGGAGGTGCCGCCGCCGAACGGGACGACCGCGAAACCGTGCCGCCCCGCGAGCTCCAGGACCGCCGCCACGTCGTCGTGGCCGCCGGGCAGGACGACGGCGTCGGGGGTGTGGCTGGTGTCGCCCTGGCGGATGCCGAGCAGGTCCGGGGTGGACTTGCCGTTGGTGTGCCGGACCCGGGATTCGGCGTCGGTGCGGACCTCGGCCACGCCGGCGAGCGCCGTCAGCGCCGCGTCGGTGAGCCGCGGCGCCGGCGGAATGATCTCCGCGAGCGGTACCGGCGGCTGCTCGCGGGACTTGACTCCCAGGACGTCGCGCAGGAGGTTGGTCACGGACTCCGGCAGCGGAGCCGCTTTGGCGGGGTCGCCCCAGCCGGACCACAGCATTTCTTCGCTCATATGGTTCACTGTGACACATGACGTCAGTTCGTCACAACCAAGGTCCCAAGCGGATCAACGAGGACGCCGTACTCGACGCCGCCCGCGAGTGCGTCCTCGCCGTCGGGGTACGGCGCACCACGCTCACCGACATCGCCCGGCGCGCCGGGGTGTCGCGGATGACCCTCTACCGGCGCTGGCCCGACGTGCGGACGATCGTCGGCGACCTGATGACCCGAGAATGGCTGGCGCTCGCCGCCGACGTGGTGTCCGAGGCCTCCGGTGACGCCCGTACCCGGCTGGTCCGCACCCTCGTCACCGGCACCCGGCGGATCCGCGAGCACCCCCTGCTCCGGAAGATCATCGAGGTGGACCCCGAGATGCTGCTGCCCTACGTGCTCACCCGAACCGGGGCCAGCCAGTCCGCCTACCTGCAACTGATCGAGCGGGAGCTGGCCGCCGGGCACGCCGACGGCACCGTCCGGGCGGACGTGCCCGCCCGGCAGGCCCGGTCCGTCCTGCTGATCATCCAGTCGTTCGCACTCTCGCTGCCGACCATGACCGGCGACGGCGACCTCAGCGACGACGCCTTCGACGACCAGCTCCGTCACATCCTGAACAGGACCCTGCAGCCGTGAACTCCGCACTGAACGCCGAACGACGCAGCCGCGAGCTCGCCGACGACGCCGTCGCCGACGTCCTGGTGATCGGCCTGGGCGCCACCGGGGCCGGGGTCGCCCTCGACGCGGCCTCCCGAGGCCTGAGCGTCGTCGCGATCGACGCCCACGACCTGGCCTTCGGCACCTCCCGGTGGAGTTCCAAGCTGATCCACGGCGGCCTGCGCTACCTCGCCTCCGGGCAGGTCGATGTCGCCTACGAGAGCGCGGTCGAACGCGGGACCCTGATGACCAGGACCGCGCCGCACCTGATCAGGGCGCTGCCCTTCGTGCTGCCGCTGACCCCGCTGGTGTCCCGGTCCCAGGCGGCCCTCACCGGCACCGGCCTGCGAGCGGGCGACCTCCTGCGCGTCGCGGCCCGGACGCCCCGGTCCGTGCTTCCCGGCCCGCGCCGGCTCTCGGCGGTGGAGACGCTGCGGCTCGCGCCCGCACTCCGGCCGTACGGGCTGCGCGGCGGGCTGCTCTCGTGGGACGGGCAGCTCTGCGACGACGCCCGGCTGGTGACCGCCATCGCGCGCACGGCCGCGGCGCACGGGGCCCGGATCCTGACCCGCTGCCGGGCCCTGACCGTGACCGGCTCCGGGGCCCGGGTCCGCGACGAACTCACCGGGACCGAGCTGGACATCCGCGCCCGCAGGGTGGTCAACGCGGCCGGAGTGTGGGCCGGCGGGCTGGTCGACGGGGTCCGGCTCCGGCCCTCCCGGGGCACCCACCTGGTCCTGTCCGGGGCGAGCCTCGGGCATCCCCGGGCCGGCATGCACCTGCCGATCCCGGGCTCGGCCAGCCGGTTCGTCCTCGTGCTCCCCCAGGGCGACGGCCGGGTCTATGTCGGGCTGACCGACGAGCCCGTCGACGACATCCCCGACGTTCCGACCGCCCCCGAGACCGACATCGGCTTCCTGCTCGACATCCTCGGCACCGCGCTGGAGACCACGGTGCGCCGCGAGGACGTGCTCGGCGCCTTCGCCGGGCTGCGGCCCCTGCTGGAGGCCTCAGGTTCCACCGCCGACCTCTCGCGCAGGCACGCCGTGCTGACCTCCGCCGACGGCGTGACGACGATCGTCGGCGGCAAGCTGACGACCTACCGGCGGATGGCGCAGGACACCGTGGACGCGCTGGGCCTGGCCGCCGGTCCCTGCCGGACGGCCGCGCTTGCGCTGGTCGGCGCGGCTCCCGCCGCCGAGTTGGCCGGGCTCAACGCCCCGCGCAGACTGGTCGGCCGGTACGGCACCGAGGCTCCCGCCCTGCTCGCCCTGGCCCAGGACGACCCCACGCTGCTGGAACCGGTCGTGCCGGGGCTCCCGGTGCTCGGTGCGGAGCTCGCCTGGGCCGTTACGCATGAGGGCGCACTGGACGAATCGGACCTGCTGGACCGCCGGACCCGCATCGGCCTGGTGGACGCAGACCGAAAGACCGCTCGGGCTTGGCTCAAGCTCAACCCCGTGTGAAGTGTGTCACGGACAGTCGCCGGGTAGATCGAAGTTAGGTTAGGGTGGCCTAACTAGACATCCTGGAGGATGAAGGTGGCGCAGGTCAAGGGTTGTGCGCACGGTTCGGGCAGCCATGCCGGGCTGCGCCCCTGCCTGGCCAGCGCCACGGCCAGGCCCCGCGCCTGGCTGCTGCTCGAGCACCCCGGACCGTGGCCCGAGCGGATCGAGTGGCTGGGCCTGCCCATCATCGCCGAGGCCGAACGACACGGCGTGCGCACCCAGCTGATCCGGCGTACCGGCCGGCGGCGGGCCGCTCACCCGATCCAGATGTACGCCGGCTGGTCGGGCCCCGGCCCGTGGCTCGAGGGCCGGGTGCTCGAGGACCCCGCCGAGCTGGCCGAGCTCGACCTGGCGGCCGTGGCACGCGGCCTGCGCCCCGGGTTCGGGACGCCCGTCGACCACCCGCTGTTCCTCCTGTGCACGCACGGTAAGCGCAATGTGTGCTGTGCCACCACCGGAGCACCGCTCGCCCGGCAGTTGGCCGGGAGATTCCCCGAGACCGTCTGGGAGACCAGTCACGTCGGCGGGGACCGGTTCGCGGCAAACCTCGTGTGCCTGCCCCATGGCCTCTACTACGGTGAGCTGGACGCCGCGCACGCCGACGCGGCGGTACGGGCCTATCTACGGGGAGAGGTGGTTCTGGACAGGTTTCGCGGTCGCGCAGGGCTACCGGAACCGGCCCAGGCGGCCGAGCATTTCGTGCGGCAGCGCACGGGACTGCTGGGTGTGGACGAGGTCACCGTGGAGTCCGTCACAGGGTCGGGGCCGTTCACGGCCCTGGTCTCAGCGGGCGGATCACGCTGGAGCGGTACGGTCGAACCCATCGAATTCCCCGCATCCAGCGGGGGTGTGTGCGATGACACGGTCCAGACATACCAAATCCGCGACCTGGCCCTTCACAGCGAAGCGGCCCTAGTGTAACCTCCTCAAGGCCCCGTTCGGGGACGCTGCGCCGCAGGCTGACCCATCATAGGGAACACAGCGGCACCTTCAGACGTTGGAGATTTCGGCGCCATTCTGCGCCTCCAGCGTCTATGTCCGAAATTAGCTCAAAGCAACTTAGGTGGGTGTTTCATGGCTCAGGTACGTCGGCAGGCTAACCTCCCCCGTCCCAGCTGGGGCTGGCAGGACGCCGCCGCGTGCCGGGGGGAAGACCTTGTGCTCTTCTTCGGCCCGGACGGCGAGCGCCAGCCCGAGCGGGAGATCCGAGAGCGGAAGGCCAAGCAAGTCTGCATGGGCTGCCCCGTACGCACGGATTGTCTCGATTACGCAGTTTCACGGCCGGAGAAGTACGGCACGTGGGGTGGGCTTAACGAGGACGAGCGCGCTTCCGAGCGTCGCCGCCGTATGCGTCGCGCCAACGCAGCCTGATCTAGATCAGACCCGGCGAACAACCCCGGCACCACCCAAAAAACGTTCACGGCCTCGCAGGATCACTTTCTGCGGGGCCGTTCGCGTGCCCGGCGGCGGCGGCGTCGGGCGGGCTTCAGGGCGGCGGTTCAGCTGCCGGCGAGCCAACGCAGCACGTTGTCGTGCGTCATCAGGGTGATCGTGTCCTCATCGACCCCGGCCTCGCGGAGCGCGGGCAGGAACGCGCCGAACAGGTGCCCGTAGCCGGTGCCCCCGTAGTGGGCCAGGTGCTCCATCCGGGAGACCCCGCTGCTCAGAAGCAGCCGGTCGGCGTAGCCCGCCTCGATGAGCTCCAGGGCCGGCCGGAGGCCTCCCGGGCGGCGGCCCAGCATCCCGAAGGAGACGTAGGCGCCCGCCTCGGCGATCTTGCGGTGCGCGGCCGGGTCCTCGAGCGGGTCCTGCTGGCCCACCGCGATCCTGGACGGGTCCAGGCCCGCCGCGGTGAGGATCTCCAGCTGGGCCAGGCCCGGCCGCCCACAGGTGGCCACCGGGAGGTCCGACTCCACGGCGGCGAGGGCGGCCGCCCGGAGGGTGCGCTCCTCGACGGGGCTCGGGGCCTCGCCCCAGGACCC
This sequence comes from Streptosporangiaceae bacterium, assembly GCA_039928335.1. Classification (GTDB taxonomy): domain Bacteria; phylum Actinomycetota; class Actinomycetes; order Streptosporangiales; family Streptosporangiaceae; genus Actinocorallia. The sequence goes on from JBDSTJ010000295.1 coordinate 5,068, forward strand.
GATCTCGCCGATCACGCCGGGGAGTGCGCTGGTGCCGTCCAGCCCGAAGCCGATCTCGGCCAGCAGCCGTTCCGCGAGCCTGTCCACCGAGAGGTCGGCGGTGAAGGCGGGGTGAAAGGGGTCGCAGAAGAACCCGGTGGCGGCGACCACCGCGACCCGGCTGCCGGCGCTGAGCCGGGACAGGGACGAGGCGTCCCGGCCCATGCCCATGCAGGTGAGCTCGACCACGAGCCCCAGACCGTGGTCCTTGCGGAGACCGTTGAGCTCGGCGGCCACGTGCAGTTCCTCGTCCAGGAAGCGGCGGGGGTTCGACGGCCGCGTCACCGGCCAGCGCAGGTCGACGCGGAGGTGTTCGTGCGCGAGGACCGGGCCCGAGATGGCCGTGACCGGCACGGAGCCGGTGACCGTGCGGATGCGGGGCTCGCCAGAGGGGGTCGTCATGCCACGCGAGGTTACGTGAACTTTGCCCGGTTTGAGACTAAAAAGCCTGATTCTTTACCTCGGCGGCGACCCGGGCCCGCGCGGTGTCCGCGCCGGGCCACAGCCGGTCGACCTCCGCGTTGAGGCAGGCCCCGATCAGCACGGCGAGCGCGGCGACGTACAGCCAGATCATCACCGCGATCGGGGCGGCCAGGGACGCCGAGACCGAGACTCCCGACAGGGTGCCCGACAGGTAGGTCCGCAAAATGACGCTGCCGCCGATCCAGATCAGCAGGGCCACGACCGCACCGGGCACCTCCCGCCACCAGGCCGTGCGGACCGGCACGCTCAGGTGGTAGAGCAGCGACAGGAACAGGATCGACAGGCCGACGACGACCGGCCAGTAGGCGAGCTGCACCACGAACTCGCCGCCGGGGATGGTGTTGCGCACCAGCGCCGGGCCGACGACCAGCAGCGGAAGCACGATCACCGCGACGAGCAGGCCGACGGTGTAGAGGAAGAAGGACTTGACCCGGGTCCTGATGATCCCCCGGACGTCGGCCAGGCCGTAGGCGATGCTGATCGTGTCGACATAGACCGTCACAGCGCGCGAACCGGCCCACAGCGACAGCAGGAAGCCCAGGGACACGACCTCGACCTTGCCGCCGTTGACCACGTCGTCGAGCATCGGCTTGACGACGTCGTTGACCGCCGGCTCGGTGAACACCGTCCGGGCCCGCTGCAGGATCCAGTCGCTGAACTCGTCCTTGGAGAACGCCCCCCGGAGCCGTCCGACGCTGCTGACGAGACCGAGCATGAGCGGCGGCATCGACAGCAGCGCCCAGAACGCGGCCTCGGCGGCGAGCCCGGTGATCCGGTACCTGACCCCGGCGAGCGCGGTCCCCTTGCTGAGCAGCCAGAGCGTGCGTAGCAGGCCGCTGTACCAGCGGCTTCTCGACGCGGAGGGGTCCGCGACGCGCGGGGCTACGGTCGTCACAGGGACCACGGTAGGGCCTTCCATGCCCGGATCATGTCGTGTCGCCCAACATCGGAGATCGATTTGAGCGTGGCGCCGCCGGTCCGTGACCGAAGACTGCGGTAGGTCAGACGACTGACAGGTCCGAAAGGTTGCGGGGGCAGGAACCGCGTGACTCGCACCACACCTCCACCGACCGGGACACTCGACACAATAGGCGACAATCAGTAATGATCTGCAGCAGTTGTCAGGACCGCCACCACGAGGACTGCCGTGGTGGCAGCTGGTGTGACTGCCAGCACCAGCCCGCCCGGGAGCAGCCCTTCGACCAGCCCTCGAACCAGGGCGAACCGTCCCTCAACTGGGTGCGGCAGGGATAGCAGCGAGTTGTCCACATATCGGACATGGCTGGACAACGGTCACGACGACGTGTCATTGTCGAAACATGACTGCTGCCGATCCGATGCTGGTGATGCGCCGGCATGTGGACTTCCAGAGGGTCCGCAGCGCCATCTGTCTGTGACGCCTGACTCCGCCCAGACCATACCCGGGCGCGTGGCGTCATTCTTCTCATGACCGCAGTGATCACCATGTGCTGAATGCTGCCCACGCGCCCTCCCGGACACCGATGAGTCCTGAGAGGACGCGCGCCGTGCCACCCCGTAAGCGTGGAGAAGGCCAGTGGGCCCTCGGCTACCACGAGCCGTTGAACAAGAACGAAGAGAACAAGAAGAACGA
>JBDSTJ010000296.1:0-4441 GCA_039928335.1 Streptosporangiaceae bacterium
GCCGGCCCTCTACAAGGCCCCCGGCGGCGCGCCGCTCGCGTTCTACGCCGTGGTGTCGATCGCGGTCATCGGCCTCTACCTGGCCTTCCTGATCCCGATCTACCTGCGGCTGCGGATGGGCGACGCCTTCCAGCCGGGACCGTGGACGCTCGGCGCGAAGTACAGGTGGATGTGCACGATCGCGATCGTCGAGATCGTGGTCATCAGCATCTACTTCGTCATGCCGCTGGTGCCGGCGGGCATCCCCGGTCACGACGACTTCACCTGGACGTCGGTGAACTACGCGCCGCTCGCCGTCGGGTCGGTACTCCTGGCGATCACGGCCTGGTGGTTCCTGTCGGCCCGCAGGTGGTTCTCCGGTCCCAAGACCAACGTCGACGAGCAGGCCGAGGTCTGACCTGCTCCTCCGCCGACCCGTGCCGTGCGCCACGGGTCGGCGGAGCCCCTGGCCCTAAGGTTGGTCCTCCGGCGAGGGAAGGGGGGAGCTTGAGCGGTGCGTTCCGGCCGGTGCGGTCGGGGAACGCCTTCGAGGAGACGGTCGAGCGGCTCCTCGAAGTGATCAAACTGGGGGCGGTGGGACACGGCGAACGGCTTCCACCGGAACGGGAGCTCGCCCCCAGGCTGGGCGTCAGCCGGGTCACCCTCCGCGAGGCGATTCGGGCCCTCCAGGAGGAGGGGTACGTGGAGTCGCGGCGCGGTCGGCACGGCGGGACCTTCGTGATCTACCAGCCACCGGTCCCGCGCACCGGGGACCCCGAGCGGGTCGCCGCCGACATGGGCTCGGAGCGGCTCGAGGACGCGCTGGCCTACCGGATGGCAGTGGAGACCGGCGCGGCGCAGCTGCTGGCCACCCGTCCGATCACCGACGAGCAGGCCGCCACGCTCACCGCAGGCCTCGAAGCGGTCAACCACGCCGCCCCCCGCGACTACCGGCGGCTGGACGTGCGCTTCCACCTGACGATCGCGGAGCTGACCGGCTCACCGCTGCTGGCCGCGACCTGTTCCGACGCCCGGATGCGGGTCACGGACCTGCTCAACGCGATCCCTGTGCTGCACCACAACATCGAGCACGCGGCCGTCCAGCACGCCGCGATGGTCGAGGCGATCCTGGCCGGCGACCCCGACGCGGCCCGCCGCGCGGTGGCCGAGCATCTCGACGGCACCGCCGCCCTGCTGCGCGGCTTCCTGAGGTAGCCTGGCCCCGAACGCCGATGATCCCGAGCGGGAGAGCGCCCTGGCAGCCAGCCAACGGACGCCGAAGGAGCAACTCCTCCCCGGAACCTCTCAGGCCCATGTACCGCCCGGACCAGGCGACCTCTGGAAAGAGAAGGTCAATGACCTTCCGCCGAAGGTGAAAGCCCCTCGGGGTGAAGCTCTCAGGCGCCCATGACAGAGGGGGAGGCCCAGCCAGCAGGTGGACGAGGTGGGACGATGGTCCTGTCCCTCGGCACGCCGTTGACCAAGGAGCCTGCCCACGTGTCTGCCAAGACCACACCGCTGTATGAGCTGCACAAGGAACTCGGCGGCAACCTCGTCGACTTCGCCGGCTATCTGATGCCGTTGCGCTATGGCTCTGAGACCGCCGAACATCTGGCCGTGCGGACCAGCGCCGGACTGTTCGACATCTCGCACATGGGCGAGATCTTCCTGACCGGCCCGCAGGCCGCCGCGGCCCTCGATCACGCTCTGGTGGGCCTGATCTCGGCGTTGGAAGTCGGCCGCGCCCGCTACACCATGATCACCAACGAGGCCGGCGGGGTACTGGACGACCTGATCGTCTACCGCCTGTCCCCGCACGGCTTCATGGTCGTCGCCAACGCCGCGAACGCCCCGCTGGTCGCCGCCGAACTGCGCGAGCGGGCCAAGGGCTTCGACACCACGGTCGACGACCAGTCCGACGCCTACTCCCTGATCGCCGTCCAGGGGCCCAGGGCTCAGGAGATCCTCGCCAGGCTGACCGACGCGCCCCTCGCCGACCTGAAGTACTACGCCATCCTCAGCGGCGTCGTCGGCGGCATCGCCGCGTTCATCGGCCGTACCGGCTACACCGGCGAGGACGGCTTCGAGCTGTTCGTGGCCGGCGAGGACGCCGTGTCGCTGTGGCGGCAGCTGTCGGCGGCCGGCGGCGCGGACCTCAGGCCCGCCGGGCTCTCCGCGCGCGACACCCTGCGCCTGGAGGCCGGGATGCCGCTGTACGGGCACGAGCTGGGCGTCGACACGAACCCCTACGAGGCGGGCCTCGGTAGGGTCGTGAAACTGGAGAAGAACGACTTCGTGGGCAGGGAGGCGCTGGTGGCCGCCAGCGAGGTCCCCGTCACACGCAAGCTGGTCGGGCTGGTCGCGCAGGGCCGCAGGGTCCCCCGCGCCGGCTACCCCGTCATCGGCGCGGACGGCCTGCCGTGCGGCGTCGTGACCAGCGGGGCTCCGTCCCCGACACTGGGCAAGCCCATTGCCATGGCCTATGTCGACAACGACAGCACGCCCGTGGCCGTGGACATCCGCGGAAAGCACGAACCGGTCGACGTCGTCGACCTGCCCTTCTACAGGAGATCAAAGTGAGTGTTCCCGAGCAGCTCCGCTACACCGAAGAGCACGAATGGGTGTCCGGGCTGGACAGTGAGGACGGCATCGTCACCGTCGGCATCACCGCGTACGCGGCCGACGCGCTCGGCGACATCGTCTACCTCTCGCTGCCCGAGGAGGGCGCGGCCGTCACCGCAGGTGAGCCGTGCGGTGAGGCCGAGTCGACCAAGTCGGTCAGCGACCTGTTCGCCCCCCTGTCCGGCGAGATCACGACCGTCAACAACGGCGCCGTCGAGGACCCGGGCATGATCAACTCTGACCCGTACGGCGAGGGCTGGCTGTTCCGGATCAGAATCGGGGACGACAACCCCGACCTGCTCGACGCCGAGTCCTACTCCAAAATCATTGAGGAAGCATGAGTTCCAGCCTGTTCTCTTCCCTGGCTTCGGTGGACCCCGAGGTGTACGACGCGGTACGGGCCGAGCTGGCCCGGCAGCAGGACACCCTGGAGATGATCGCGTCGGAGAACTTCGCCCCGGTGTCGGTCCTGGAGGCCCAGGGTTCGGTGCTGACCAACAAGTACGCCGAGGGTTACCCCGGCAAGCGGTACTACGGCGGCTGCGAGCACGTCGACGTGACCGAGCAGCTCGCGATCGACCGGGCCAAGGCCCTGTTCGGGGCCGAGCACGCCAACGTCCAGCCGCACTCGGGCGCCCAGGCCAACACGGCCGTGTACTTCGCGCTGCTCAACCACGGCGACACCATCCTGGGCCTGGACCTGGCGCACGGCGGCCACCTGACCCACGGAATGCGGCTCAACTACTCCGGCAAGACACTCAACGTGGTGCCCTACCACGTGCGGGCCTCCGACGGTCTGGTCGACATGGACGAGGTGGCCGCCCTCGCCGCCGAGCACCGACCCCAGATGATCGTCGCCGGCTGGTCCGCCTACCCCCGTCAACTGGACTTCCCGGCCTTCCGCGAGATCGCCGACTCGGTCGGCGCGCTGCTGTTCGTCGACATGGCGCACTTCGCCGGCCTGGTCGCCGCGGGGCTGCACCCGTCCCCGGTCCCGCACGCCGACATCGTCACCACCACCACGCACAAGACCCTGGGCGGCCCGCGCGGCGGCCTGATCCTGTCGCGTGAGCAGTACGCCAAGAAGATCAACTCCGCGGTCTTCCCCGGCATGCAGGGGGGTCCCCTCGAGCACGTGATCGCCGCCAAGGCCGTCGCCCTCAAGATCGCCGCTTCGGCGGAGTTCAAGGAGCGGCAGGCCCGCACCCTGGAGGGCGCGAAGATCCTCGCCGAGCGCCTTCTGCAGGACGACACCGCCAAGGCCGGCGTGAAGGTCCTGACCGGCGGCACCGACGTGCACCTGGTGCTCGTCGACCTGGTCGACTCCGAGTTGACCGGCCGCGACGCCGAGGACCGGCTGCACTCGATCGGCATCACCGTCAACCGCAACGCCGTCCCCAACGACCCGCGCCCGCCGATGACGACCTCCGGTCTGCGCATCGGCACCCCCGCGCTGGCCACCCGGGGCTTCCAGGTCGAGGACTTCAACGAGGTCTCCGACGTGATCGCCCTGGCACTGCAGCCCGGCTTCGACGCCTCGGCCCTCACGGCCCGCGTCACGGCCCTCGCGGCCAGGCACCCGCTCTACCCGGGCCTGTAGCAGCCCTGCTTCCCCGCCGGGTTTTCGACGATCACGGCGGGGAAGTCCCTTTCCCTACAACGAGGTAGGGCCATCATGGCGATCTCTGTTTTCGATCTTTTCAAAGTCGGTATCGGGCCTTCCAGCTCGCACACCGGCGGCCCGATGGCCGCCGCCCACCGCTTCGCGCGTGGTCTGCACGCCGACGGCCTCCTCCCCCGGGTCGCCCGGGTCGAGACGATCCTCTACGGTTCCCTCGGC
>JBDSTJ010000297.1:0-12270 GCA_039928335.1 Streptosporangiaceae bacterium
ATGTGGGACAAGTACGCGGAGGCCAAGCGGCAGCGGTTGATTCCGAGCAAGTTCCGCCCGTTGACCAAGGCGGAACTTGAGGCGACACAGATCTGCCTCTTCGCACCGATACTGGTGCCTGGGCTATTTCAGACGGAGATGCTTGCGCGTCTCGTCCTGAGTGCGGAACAACCTCGAGAAAAGGTCGAGGGGATGCTGGCCGTTCGGATGGAGCGACAGTCGATCCTGACGAAGGTGAATCCGCCGTGGGTTCTGCTCCTGATCAGTGAATCCACCTTGCGGAACATTCCGCCTGAAGTTCGGGAGGAGCAGTGCAAACGGCTCCTGGATCTGGTTGACGAGACGAACATCGCGGCACAGCTCATCCCCCTGTACGCACAGGTCTTCCAGAGCAGCGGTTTCCAGTTGCTCTCCTTCGACCGAGGACCGGACGTCGCCTATATCGACGGCGCTGGCGTGCATGGCCAGATGCTCACCGACCTCTCCGACGTACGCGGACTTACCGTATTGTTCAGCATGATCAGGACTGCCGCGCTGCCTGCGCGAGAGTCCGAGGATCTGATCCGTACGATCATGGAGGGTTAGTGAGACCAGGGGGCCTGGCATCAGTAGTTTGGCGTAAGAGCAACCGCAGCAACTCCTCAGGTGGGGACTGCGTTGAGGTCGCCGGGCTCTCCTCCGCGATCGCTGTGCGGGACTCCAAGCACCCCGACGGCCCTCACCTGGCCTTCGCCCGCGCGGCATTCACCGCCTTGGCACGAGAGATCCGCGCGGGCCGACACGATCTGTGAACTCGGTCAGCGGAGTTCTTCGCCACCCGCCGCTTCCGCGTCCTGAATGGACTTCGCCAGTTCCCACAGCGTCCCCCCGCCGTACACAGACCATCGCTCCGGCCCCTGGACGGCGGTGGGCCGGTCCGTCCAGCCGGCCCGCTCCCAGATCTCGGTGACCAGGCCGGTCGGTGAGTACCTCCTGCCGTCGTAGGCCCACAGCAGAGGTTTCCGCCGGTCGATGACCCAGGTCGCCTGGCCACGCCGGGGGTCCTCCTCAAGCCATGCGCCGATGGCCTGGAACTCCCGGTCCCCCTTCAAATCGAAGTGGAGCAGGGTCCCCTCATCGAGCTTGCCCGCCTCGACCAGGGTCGGCACCGCGTTGGCCCTGCGCCGACCGCGCGGGGCACGCGCAGCGCTTGTCGAGCTGCCTGAACACCAGATGCTGGCCTGGCGAGCCGACGGCATGGGCATGGCGGCAAGCCCCGCGATCTCCCGGACCGGCACCATCGATGAGCACTCCGCTCTTCCCGACCGTTGGTGGACCGCGCTCGCCGACGACCTGCCGCGTGACCTGCCGATCTGCGTTAGCGGTGTCAACATTTTGAAAGCCCCAATAGACAGTTCACAGTTGGGCTAATGTGGGACACCGGCGGAGTCGGTTCCGCGCGGTCCTGGCGAGCGAGGTGGCCTGATGGGTGCGAAGGTGTACGGCGAGGGCGAGTTCGAGAACGCCTGCGAGGCGGCGCTGCTCACGCACGGTTGGGAGCGCGGCGAACCTGTCAACTACGGCCGCGAAATCGGCCTCGACACCGCCGAACTCCTGATGTTCCTGTCCGAGACGCAACCCAACGAATGGGAGAAGCTCCGGAAGGCCTACGGGGAGGACCCGGCGACCCCGTTCACCCGGTACCTCGCCAAGGAGATCGACTCGCGCGGAGCGCTCGACGTGCTCCGCCGCGGAGTCAGGGACAAGGGCATCCGGTTCCGCCTCGCCTACTTCCGGCCCGCGCACACACTTGCCGTCGGCGCGCTGACCGAGTACGACGCCAACCGGCTGACCGTGACCCGGCAACTGCACTACTCCGCCAAGAACCCGGGCAAGTCCGTCGACCTCGCCTTCTTCGTGAATGGCCTCCCGGTGGCCTCCGCCGAGCTCAAGAACCCCTTCACCGGGCAGACCGTCGCCCAGGCGCGGCTGCAGTACCGGGCGCGCGACCCCAAGGACCTGTTCTTCGCCCGGCGCACCCTGGCCCACTTCGCCGTGGACCCCGACCTGGTGTTCATGACGACCAGGCTGACCGGGAACACCACCCGGTTCCTTCCCTTCAACACCGGCTCAGCTGGCCCCGGGACATCCGGCTCGGCCGGGAACCCGCCAGCCCGCGAAGGCTCCTACCGGACGTCGTATCTGTGGGATCAGGTGTTCCAGCGCGACAACTTCCTCGAACTGCTCCAGCAGTACCTGCACGTAGAGGACGCCGACGCCAAGGCGGGCAAGGCCCCGTCACACAAACCCCACGCCGCGCACACCCAGCCGCTGATCTTCCCGCGGTACCACCAGTGGGACGCGGTGAAGAAGCTCGTCGCCGACGCCAGGGCGCGCGGGGCAGGACACAACCACCTGATCGAGCACTCGGCGGGCTCCGGTAAGTCCAACACCATCGCCTGGCTCGCCCACCGGCTGTCGACCCTGCACAACGATGCCAACGAGCCGGTGTTCGACAAGGTCGTCGTGCTGACCGACCGGGTCGTCCTCGACAAGCAGCTTCAGGACACGATCTACCAGTTCGAGCAGGTCGACGGGGTCGTCGAACGTATCGACACCGACTCCGCGCAGCTCGCCCAGGCTCTCACCGGGCCCAAGGCCCGGATCGTGATCACGACCCAGCAGAAGTTCCCGTATGTGCTCGACAAGGTGACCGGGCTCGGCTCGAAGAAGTACGCGATCATCATCGATGAGGCGCACTCCTCGCAGGGCGGCGAGGACAACGCGGCGCTCAAGAAGGCACTCGGTTCCCGCACCGAGGACGAGTCCGGCGACCCGCTGACCTCAGCGGCGCTCGCCAAGGGCAGGCAGCCCAACCTGTCGGTGTTCGCCTTCACCGCCACGCCGAAGAAGAAGACCCTCGACCTGTTCGGCACCTATGACGCCGAGACCGACCGCAACCGGCCGTTCCACGTCTACTCCATGCGCCAGGCCATCGACGAGGGTTTCATCCTCGACCCGCTGCGCAACTACCTGACCTACGCGACGTACTTCAAGCTGTCCAAGGCCGCCGCGGACGAGGCCGAGCGCAAACTCGACCCGCGCAAGGCCAAGGCACAGCTGGTCCGGGCCGCGCTGTGGTCCGAGGCGTCGACCGCGCTCCGCGCCAAGATCATCGTCGACCACTTCAAGCTGCACACATCCCGGCGGCTCGGCGGCCGGGCCAAGGCCATGGTGGTCACGCCGCTACGGGCCGACGCGGTCCGGCTCTACCAGGCGATCCGCTCCTACGTCGAGGAGATGGGTTTCGACGACTGCGCGGCCCTGGTCGCTTTCTCGGGCTCGCTGACTCTGGAGAAGAACGGGCCGGAGTTCACCGAGGCCAAGCTCAACGGGTTCCCCGAGCGGGAGCTGCCCCAGCGGTTCGGCTACACCCGGGCCGACGACAGGTACGCCGAGACCGTGCGCAGGGAGGAGTACCGCATCCTCGTCGTCGCCGAGAAATACCAGACGGGGTTCGACCAGCCGTTGCTGACCACGATGTACGTCGCCAAGCCGCTGGCCGGCGTCGCCGCGGTGCAGACCCTGTCGCGGCTCAACCGCACCCACCCGCTCAAGGCCCAGGAGGACCTGTTCGTTCTGGACTTCGCCAACAAGGCCGAGGACATCCTGGCGGAGTTCCAGCGGTTCTACGAGACCACGATCGCCGAGCCGACCGACCCCAACCTGCTGCTCGACAAGGAACGCGAGATCCTCGCCTACCGGCTGCTGGTCGAGTCGGAGATGCAGCGGTTCATCGATGCCTTCTATGCGGCGAAGGCCAAGGCCGCCAACGAGCGCGACCTGCTCAAGTCGCACGCCAGGCTCTACCACTGGGTCCAACCGGCGGTCGACCGGTTCACCGACCTGATCTCCAAGGAACCCGACAAGGCCGAGGACTTCCGCAGCGCCCTCCGTGACTTCATCCGCGCCTATGGCTTCCTGTCCCAGGTGATCGGCTATCAGGACCCGGGCCTCGAGCGGCTGTATGAGTACGGCCGGTTCCTGCTCAACAAGCTGCCGCCGCGCGCCCACGAGGCCTCGGTCGACGTCGGTGAGATCGAGCCGAGCCACCTGCGGGTCGAGAAGACCGGCGATCACCGGCTCGGCCTGAAGGCCGACGGCGACCAGGAAGTCTCGGGGTTGCTCGACGGCGCGGGCGGGGTCGCCGACCCCGAGGAGCAGACCCTCGCCGAGCTCATCGAGTCGGTCAACGAGGAGTACGGCGCGGGGCTCTCCACCTCCGACAAGATCATCGTGGGTCAGTTCGCTCTGGACATCGCCGACGACCCCCAGCTCGCGGCGATCGCACTCAACAACGACCAGGCGGTGTTCGACGAGGAGGTCGAGAAGGACGCCGACCGCATCATGATTGACCAGGCGGAGTCCAACGACGCGCTGCTCGGCCGCTACTTCGAGGACGAGACCGTCAACCGGCTGTTCAAGCAGGTCGCCAAGAGGCAGGCCTACAACATGATCCGTCGCCCGGTCCGGCGGGAGGCCGAGCGCCGGGCGACCGACGCCCGTATTGCAGATATTCGGGGCACTCGTGAAGGTCGTCCGGAGTAACGTCGATCTCTCGCCGGGTAGCCGGCTCTGCTCCAGGGAAGGCATGGCGGCATGGGCGAGATCCTCGGACGGCTGATCGCTGACCGTTACCGGCTCCGGCGGCCGATCGGTTCCGGGGGCATGGGTGAGGTCTGGGAGGCCTACGACGAGAAGCTCGCCGACCGCAAGGTCGCAGTCAAGATGATGCTCGCGGAACGCCCCTCCATGCGCTCGTCAGGGGATTCGGAGGCCCTGGATATCCGGCGTGAACGTTTCCTGCGCGAAGTCCGGACCACGGCGGCGATCGAGCACCTCGGTATCCCAGCGGTGTTCGACGCCGGAGTCGACCCGGTCACCGACCGGCTTTTCGTCGTGATGCAGCTGATCGCCGGCCGCCAGCTCCAGTACCTGATCGACGAGACCGACCACGATGACGAGCCGCTGTCGATCGCCCGGGCGGCCGCGATCGGCGCCCAGGTCGCCTCGGTGCTCTTCGAAGTGCACCGAGGCGATGTGGTGCACCGCGACATCAAACCGACCAATCTGATGCTCACCCCCGGCGGCATCGTCAAGGTCCTCGATTTCGGCGTTGCCGCACTGACCGGCTCGGGAAGCGGCCCGAGGCTCACCCAGGTGGGCGAGACGGTCGGCACCCCGCCCTACATGTCGCCGGAACAGGCGATGGCCAACAAGGTGGGTCCCAGCGCGGACATCTACGCACTCGCCTGCACCCTCACCGAGGTGCTGACCGGCCAGCCGCCGTTCGCCAGGACGGCGTCGAAGTCGCACCAGTGGCACCACATCTCCACGCCGCCCAAGCCGATCACGCACGTGCGGCCGGGCACTCCCGAGGGCTTCGAGAGCCTCCTGCTGGCGATGCTGGAGAAGGAACCAGAGGACAGGCCCGACGCAGCGGAGGTCTATGAGCGTCTCCTGCGGTACACGACGTGGACGCAGGGAGCGGCGTTCCCCGCGAACATCCCCGAGCTCGATCCGTGCCTGGCCTTCACCCGCCCGCTGGGCGGTTCCATGCGGCGGAGCCCGCGCAGCAGACCCCACGTCATCCCCGGGCCGCCCGTGACGGACCTGGAAGTCCAGGAGATCGGCGGCCGGGTCGAGGAACTACTGCAGAAACAGCATTTCGTCCCGGCCATCGACCTGCTGACCGAGGCGCTCGGCCGGGCTGCCGACCCCACCTCCGCGCACGAGCTCATCTTCAAGCTCGCCCACACGAACTACCTCGCGGGGAACTACACCGAAGCGGCCGACCTCTTCGTCCGGGCAGGGGTCCACGCCTCAGACGCCTACGGGTCGGGCGACCTGGACGTTCAGCTCGCCCGGTACTACCTCGGCAAGTGCAGAGAAGAGCTCGGCGAGGTGAGCGGCGCGATCGAGGCGTTCCGCGACGTGGTCGGCTACCCCCTCGACGCGGCGGACGAGGATGCCGTCGATCGCTACCTGGACGCGCTCGACTCGCTCCTGCGCCTGTACGCGGTCGCCCGGCAGGCCGATCTCGTGCGGGGGACCGAAGCGGAGCTGCGCACCGCCATCCTCGGGCTCCGCCCGCTGGAGAGCGCGGAGATGATCGCGGAACTCGACGGCTGGCTCACCGCCCGCCGGGCGGACCTGCTGGCCGAGCCGGACAGGCCGGCGGACGGCTGACCCCCGGCGGGTGTGTCAGCGGCAGGTGTAGGTGAAGCCGGCCTTGGCCTCGGTGACCTCGCCGACCGGGGAGATCAGCTTGAAGGTCGCGGTCAGCCTGGTGCGGCCGGGGCCGCTGACATTCCAGTTGAGCGGCTCGGTGATCTTCTTGCCGCCTGCGGAGACGCTCTCGGACTGCGGCTTGAGCTTGGCGGCGTTGTCGCTCTGGACCCACTGGAACCGGAGCTCGCCGCCCTTGCCGTTGGTCTCCAGGGTGGCGACCACCGGGACGACCAGGCTCTGGGTGTCGGGGTCGCAGGCGAGCGCACCCTTCGGGGCGCTCACCGTGATCTTGGTGATCTCCAGGTCGCCCTGGCCGCGCAGGTAGAGCCAGAAGAACACCCCGCCGATGATCGCGGCCGACACCAGGATGCTGATGATCGGCCCCACCCGCGACCGTTTGGGCCTGCGACGGCGCGGGGTGGGCGTGTTCCAGGCCGGCGGCACCGCGGGGCCCGCGCCGAACCGCAGGCGTACGTGCTCGTCCGGCTCGTTCGGGAGCTGCCTGGTCCGGTCGGGGAGCGCGGCGTTGCCATAGGGCTGCCCGAAGTCCTGGGCGGTCGCCTCCGGCGGGAGGTCCCGCCGGGTCCGGTCGTCGAACTCGCGGCGGGTGCCGTCGTCCCGGTGGTTCATCGGATGCAGTCCGTACTGTCGACGGCGGTGGTGGCGGAGATCCGGCCGGCGGTGGCGGTCGCGCTCGGGCGCTTGCACGGACCCACGTCGAACAGTGCGATGAACGAGCCACTCCCGGTGACCCTGAACGTCTGGGCCCTGCCGCTGGCGCGCTCGCTGATCCGCAGGAGGACCGAGCCGGACTCACCGGTGGTCGACACCCGGACCGTGACCGAGAACATGGTCCCCTGGGTGACCGAGCCGACCGCATAGAGGCGGGTGACGGTCAACGGGTCCGGCTTGGGGGTCGTCGGCTTGGGTGTCGGCGTCGGGGTCGGTGTGGGAACCGGCGGCGGGGTCGTGGGCACCGGATCCGGGGCGGGGCCGGGATCGGTCGGCGGGGTCGGCGCGGGATCGCCCGGCTTGGTGGGCTTGGGCGTCGGGTCGCCGGGCTTCGGAGACACCGAGGGCGGTACCGGCGACACCGACGGGTTCACCGACGGATTGGCCGAGGCGGTCGGATCGGCGGGGTCGGCGGGCATCGAGGCCGACGGCGCGGGATCGTCCGGGGTGGCCGGGTCGCCGTCGTCGTCGCCGGGCGGGCCGGTGTCGGCCGGGGAACCGGCGGGCGGATCGGTGGCCTGCGCCGTCACGGTGGGCTTGTCGTTGGAGGCCCAGACGACCGCAGTGGTCGTGCCGCCGAGGACCAGCAGCGCCAGCGCACCCGCCGCGATCAGGCCGGCGGTGTTCCTGGTGGCCTTCTTGCCGGCGACGGCGGTCGCGGTGAGGACCGAGCTGGCGACCCCGCTCCCGGCCTGCTGGCCGGCGGTCAGCGGGAACAGCAGCGCCAGGGCCAGAGCCCGCTCGCGCAGGTGTGACCGGCCCCGCTCCTCCCACTCGGGACCGTAGGCGGCCCCGGCGATGCCCTCCAGCTCGTGCAGGAAGTCCCCGGCGGTCTGCGGCCGCCGGGTCAGGTCCTTGGCCATGCCCCAGGCGATCAGGTCCTGCAGCGGGTTGGGGACGTTGTCGACCGGGATCGGCTGGGTCTGGTGTGCCCGCGCCAGCTCCGGCAGCGTCTTGGCCTGGTAGGGCCGCTGCCCGGTGAGCAGCTCGTAGCAGACGGCCGTGGCGGCGTAGACGTCGGCGGCCGGGGTGACCGGCTGGCCCGACCACTGCTCGGGCGGCATGTAGGCGGGTGTGCCCGCGGCCTGCGCGGTGCTGCCGACCCGGACCGCGATGCCGAAGTCGGCGAGCTTGCTGTGGCCGTCGGCGTCCACCAGCACGTTGGCGGGCTTGTAGTCACGGTGGACGATCCCGGCGGCGTGCGCCGAGCCCAGGCCGAGCAGCGAGCCCTTGAGCACGGCCAGCGCCGCCTCGGGCGTGGTGGGGCCGGCCTCGGCCAGGATCAGGTTGAGGCTGACGCCGTCGACCAGTTCCATCACGATGGCCGCGCCGGCCCCCGCCTCGAAGTACTCATAGAAGTAGACCAGGTTCGGGTCGCTGAGGTCGGCCAGCAGCCGCGCCTCGTCCCGGAACCTGGCCACGAACTCCTCGTCGGCGAGCAGCTCACCGGACAGGTACTTGATCGCCACCTGGACACCGGACTCGAGGTGCTCGGCCAGGAGCACCTGGCCCGAGGCACCCGCGCCCAGCACCCGCACGTGTCGGTAGCCGGGTACAACCCATTCGGTGTCCACGCCAGTCCCTTTCGCCACTTGTCAAGTCACAGGGTGAGACGCACTGCACTGTGCACCGGTTGGCGAAAAGAGTAGCGGGTTCCAAAAAGCGGTGACTAGCTGGTCGTCTTGGTCGTTCCGAGTTTCTCCACGATGAGCCGGTAGAGCTGGCGCGGCCGCCCCGGCTGGGGCGTCCGGTTGGGCGGGAGCGGCCAGGCCAGGCCCTCCTCGACGAGGGTCCGCAGCAGCCGCCGCGCGGTGCGGGGAGTAACGCCGAGCATCCGGCCCGCGTTCTCCGCATCGACGATCAGCGGGGCGGCGGTGTCGTTGCCCTGCTGGTCGGCGAGCCGGTCGGCCAGGCGGGCCAGGATCTCCAAGCCCTTGGGCTTGACCTGCTGGCCGCCGCGCGGCGGGACCCGGGGCGCGGGCACCAGGGCCCGGCCGTCCCGGTCGAGGGCGAAACCCTGCGCGCGCTGCGAGGTCTGCGACCTGGCGAGTGCGGCGCGGGCGTGCGTCTCGGCCTCCTGGGCGGTGCGGCCCATCCCGATACCGACCTCCACGGCCAGGCCCAGCTCCTCGCGCACCCGCTCCACGAACGGCGGCGTCCGGAAGCCCTCGGTGCCCGAGGCGACCGAGCCGCGGGTGGCCGTGACCAGATAGCTGTGGTCGTCCAGCGGCCACACCGAGGCGTTCATCCGGTGCGCCTCCTGGAGCAGCACCCGGTGCAGCGCCAGCTTGAGCTCGTCCCGCCAGTAGCGCGGGGTGACCCGGCGCGGCGACTCCCGCAGCGTCGGCACGTCCACCATGACGACGACGAGCTGCGACTCCTCCAGCCGGTGGTGCGCGCCGAGCAGGGCCGCGGTCTGCAGCGCGCTGCGGATGGCCGCCCCGGTCGGCCTGATCCGCAGGGTCGGCACCCCGGCGAGCTCCATCCGCTCCGCGGTGGCGTGCACGCACGTCAACGCGACGCTGGTGAGCCCGCGCCGCCACAGCCGCTCGTGGAAGGCGGCCAGGGTGCCCGGCCCCGCCGACTCCTCGCGAAGGTGCACGTGCTCGGTGGAGATCCCGATCTCGCCGTAGGCCTCCTCGACCTCGCTGCGCCCCAGCACGTCGATGCTGACCCTGGCCGGGTCGAAACGTTCGTCCAGCGCGGCGCGCAGCAGTGCCCCCTGCAGCGCGGCCCCGTTGAGGGGAACGTAGGTCGCCGGCATGGTCAGCACGCCGGCTTTCCGGGCGAAGTCGTAGGGGACGGGGCTGGCGAACAGACAGACGTCCACTCCCGAGCCCAGCCGTACGACCTTGTCCGCGGCCTCCTGTTCGTCCCGGTACGCCGCCGCCACCAGGCGGCTCGGTACCGGTGTGGGCCCATGGCCCATCAGCATGACCCGTTCGACGAGGTCGTGGGGACCGACGACTCCGATCGTCAAGTCCGGCGTCACCGACCCCGTCCGTGGTCCTGTCATGACTCGTTGCCCCTGCCTTCCGGCCGCCCACAAGTTCCCGGTCCCCCATCCTCAGTGCGGATCAGGTTCCAGGGTGAAGATGTGACGCTCTGACGCGTAACCGAATCAAGAGTGCGGCGAAAAAGTAACCAACGGACAGGGGTAGACAGAAAATCCTTACCAACTGGCCACATTTCCGGTCAAGCACTCACAGCCCATCAACCCGCACATTAAATGAGCGGATCATGGGCTGTGAAGGGGCTGTGAGGTTGTGTGAGCGTTTTGTTACTAGGAGCTAAGCCGTTTCGCGGGACACGTCCGCACCCAGTGCGGTGAGCCGCTGGACGAAATTGGAGTGGCCGCGATCGATGTAGTAGCCCGAGGAGATCTCGGTCTCGCCCTCGGCGACCAGACCGGCCAGCACCAGGGCCGCACCGGACCGCAGGTCGTGGGCGACGGTCCTGGCACCGCGCAGCGGAGTCGCGCCATAGACCTTGGCCCGCTGGCTGCCGTCGACCTCGATCGACGCACCCATGTTGATCAGCTCCTCGGCGAGCTGGAACCGGGCGTCGAAGATCCGCTCGTAGATGTAGGAGGGGCCCTCGGCCTGGCTGGCCAGCGCCATGATCGGCGACTGCAGGTCGGTGGCGAAACCGGGGTACTCGTCGGTGATGATGTTGATCGGGCGCAGCGGCCGGTCCCGCTTGACCTGCAGCACCGCGCCCTGCTGGCTGAACTCCACGCCCATCTGCTCGAGCTTGTCACCCGCCACGCCGAGGTGCTCGAGCTCCGCGCCGACCAGGCTGACCTCGCCACCGGCGATGGCGCAGGCCATCACCAGGACGCCGGCGTCGATCCGGTCCGGCATCACGGTGTGCTCGACCGCGGTGAGCTCGTTGACGCCCTCGACCCGGATGAAGCCGGTGCCGCCGCCGGTGATCCGGGCGCCCATCCGCTGCAGGAAGTCGATGTTGTCCAGCACCTCGGGCTCCAGCGCCGCGTTCTTGATCAGCGTGGTGCCCTCGGCCATCGCGCCGGCCATCACGAGGTTCTCGGTGCCGGTGTGGGAGGGGGTGTCGCAGTAGAGCGTGCCCGCCTGGAGCTGGCCGGCCTTGACGTGGATGTAGCCGCCGGCCTCGCTGTCGGTGCCGTGTTCCGTAACCGTCGCGCCCATGCGCTTGAAACCGTTGTAGTGGAAGTCGAGGTTCCGGCTGCCCAGGTTGCATCCGCCGACACCCTCGACGATCGCCTCGCCGAGGCGGTGCAGCAGGGCGGGGACGAACAGGAACGACCCCCGGAAACGGGAGGCGATCTCGGCCGGCAGGACCGGGCTGGTCAGGGTGGAGGCGTCGATCACCAGGGTGCGCTCGGCCTCGTGCAGTTCGGCCTTCGCGCCGACCGCCTGGGCCAGCTCAACGGCGCGTTTGACGTCTTCGATGATCGGGATGTTGCGCAGGACGGTACGGCCCTTGGAGGCCATCAACGCGGCCCCGATCATCGGCAGGGCGGAGTTCTTCGCGCCCTGGATGAAGACCGTTCCGTGCAGCTGCCTGCCACCGCGCACGCGATAGACGACCTCGTGGCCACTGCTCATTCCGGCTGCTCCCCTTCGATTGGACACAAGCGGCCCAAGTATGGCACCGGGCCCCACTGTACGACGACCTTTTCGCCCGGCGCACGACTTGTCTGACTGTTGGATCGGCAGGATGGTTCACACCGATTTCGTGGTGCGGCTCACGGCAGGATCCGCTCGGCCTGCGCGAGCGCCCGGCGGCCGAACTCCTCGACCTGCGACTTGGTCGCAGCCGGTCCGTAGACCGACACGGTGCCCAGGTAGCCGCGGGCCTTGAAGACCACGAACCACATGGTCACCCGGAGCGTGCCGCTCATGGTGACCAGCCCCACCGTACGCGAGCCCTCGCCGATCTGGTGCCGGTCGGGCGTCGACTCGATCACCTGGTGGGTCGAGGTCTGCCCGGCCACCTTGGCGCGGAATGTCCGGCACAGCGCCGGAACCCGCCGGGTGACCTGCTCCTCGGCGACCTTGGCGGGCACGGCCACCAGGGTCTCGGTGATCGTCTCACCGGTGGTGCGGGCGAACGTGGCGATCGCGGCCGGGACGGTCTGGGTGTCGGCGGTCAACCCGAAGGCCCGGCTCGCATCGGCGCACCGGGGCTTGTCCAGGGTCACCTGGCCCTGGAGCTGCTCGAAGTTCCGGATCGCCTTGAGGGTGGCGTACGGGCCCGAGTCGGGCTCGCCGGCGCGCTGGTAGG
>JBDSTJ010000298.1:0-4818 GCA_039928335.1 Streptosporangiaceae bacterium
GTCACGGCAGGCTGCGGCGAGATCCATATTCTGCCGACCGGGAAGAACGCGCTGGCGCTCAGCGCCGATCCGGTGTCGGCCTCGGACAAACCCGGGTACCAGATGAACGCCGACCCCGACCGCCGCCGGGGGCTGCGCGCCGACCAGCAGCGGGTGAACTGCGCCAAGACCAGATGCGTGGCACTGACCTTCGACGACGGGCCGGTCAGCGGCACCACCAGGCTGCTGAGGATCCTCGCCGACCACCACGTGCGGGCGACGTTCTTCGTCCTGGGCAGCATGGTCGAGGAGAACCCCGGGGTCCTGCGGCAGGTGGTCGCCGCCGGGCACGAGATCGGCAACCACACCTGGAACCACCCGCAGCTCACCACGCTCTCGTCCGCCGCGATCAGCAGGCAGATCAAGTCGACCAACGACATCATCCGGAAGGTCGCCGGGGTGACGCCTCGGCTGCTGCGCCCGCCCTTCGGCTCGACCAGCCGCCGGGTCGTCCGCGTCGCGAAGTCGTTCGGACTGCCCCTGATCACGTGGTCGGTCGACCCGCAGGACTGGCGCGAGACCACCTCGGGCCCGGTGGCCCGGCGGATCATCAAGCAGACCCAGGAGGGCGACATCGTGCTGTCGCACGACATCAAGCCCAGCACGGTCCGCGCGATGCCCGAGATCCTGACGTCGTTCGCCCGACGCGGCTACATCTTCGTCACGGTCAGCGAGCTCCTCTCCGGAACCGCGATCCAGTCAGGTGGGGAGTACCGCGGGCTGCCCGATCCCGCCGACTCCGAGTGACGGTCAGTGCGCCCAGACCCCCGGCAGCGAGCGTTTCCCGCGCCCGCCCCGGGTGATGCGGTCCCGGGCGGCACTCTGATCTCTCTAGAATGCCCAGGGTGAATCCCCCAACTCAGCAGGGACGGAACAGTTGACCGCGATCAGCGTCGGGCAGGCCATCATCCTGGGCATCGTGGAAGGGGTGACCGAGTTCCTGCCCATCTCCTCCACCGGCCACCTCAAGATCACCGAAGGGCTGATGGACATCCCGGTGGACGACGCGGCCGTCGTCGGGTTCACCGCGGTCATCCAGGTCGGAGCGATCGCGGCCGTGCTCGTCTACTTCTTCAAGGACATCGTGCGCTTCGCCTCCGCCTGGTTGCGGGGGCTCGCCGACAGCTCCAAACGGGAGGACCACGATTACAAGTTCGCCTGGTGGATCATCTATGCGACGATCCCGATCGTGGTCGTCGGCCTGGCCGCCAAGCCCCTGATCGAAGGCCCGCTCGCCTCCCTGTGGGTGGTGGCGGCCTCGCTGATCGGCGGCAGCGCGGTGATGTGGTGGGCCGAGCGGTCGGCCCGGTTCCAGCGGAGCGAGGCCGACATCACCCTGGCCGACGCGATGATCGTGGGCGCCTCGCAGATCCTCGCCCTGCTGTTCCCCGGCTTCTCCCGGTCCGGCGCGACGATCTCGACCGGCCTGCTGCGCAACCTGGACCGGGTCGCCGCGACCCGGCTGTCGTTCTTCCTGTCCATCCCGGCGCTGACCGGAGCCGGCGTGTACGAGCTCAAGGACGCGGTCGGCGGGGGCGTCGACGTACTGTCCCTGATCGTGGGAACCCTCACGTCGTTCGTCGTCGCCTACGTTTCGATCGCCTGGCTGCTGCGCTACATCGCCAAGCACTCCTTCACCGTGTTCGTGGTCTACCGGATCATCATCGGTCTCCTGCTGTTCGGTCTCCTCGGCGCGGGAACCCTGAACGCCTAGGTTTCAGCCACCGGTTCCCGGTGAATGACCTCCTCCCGAGGGGAGGTCGTGCGATGAACGTTTTCCGCACCCGGCCGGCTGAGATGTCGGTCGAGGATTCCGAGGACTCCGGACACCGGCTGCGCCGGGAACTGTCGGCGCTGGATCTGACGGTCTTCGGCGTCGGGGTCATCGTCGGCACCGGGATCTTCGTGCTGACCGGCCGGGTCGCCAAGGACTACGCAGGCCCGGCCGTGGCCATCTCGTTCGTGTTCGCGGCGGTCGTGTGCGGGCTGGCCGCCCTGTGCTATGCCGAGTTCGCCTCGACGGTGCCGGTGGCCGGTTCCGCCTACACCTTCTCCTACGCCACCATCGGGGAGCTCCCCGCCTGGATCATCGGCTGGGACCTGATCCTCGAGCTGGCGCTGGGCGCGGCGGTCGTCGCGGTCGGGTGGTCAGGCTACGTGGCCTCGCTGATGGACACCATGGGCCTGCACCTGCCGGGATCCCTGGCCGGGGAGGACGCCGGCTTCAACATCCCCGCGGTGCTCATCGTCGTGCTCGTCACCGCGCTGCTGGTACTCGGCGTGAAGATCTCCTCCACCGTCAACGCGATCATGGTGGCGGTCAAGGTCTCGGTGATCCTCTTCGTGATCGTGGCCGGGCTGTTCTTCGTCAAGGGCAGCAACTACCACCCGTTCATCCCCGCCTCCCACGACACTCCCGACGTCGACGGGCTCAAAGCCCCGCTCATGCAGGTCCTGTTCGGGATCTCCCCGGTGAGCTTCGGCTGGCTCGGCATCTTCAGCGCGGTCGCCGTCGTCTTCTTCGCCTTCATCGGCTTCGACGTGGTCGCCACCGCCGCCGAGGAGGCGCGCCGCCCGCAGCGGGACCTGCCGCTCGGAATCCTCGGCTCGCTGGTGATCTGCACCGTCCTGTACGTGGCGGTGTCGCTGGTCCTGGTCGGGATGCAGAAGTACACCGACCTCAGCGAGGCGGCCCCGCTCGCCGACGCGTTCAAGGCCGTCGGGCACCCGAACTTCGCCACCCTCATCAGCGTCGGGGCCATCGCCGGTCTGACGACCGTCGTGCTCATCCTGCTGCTCGGCCAGAGCCGGGTGTTCTTCGCGATGAGCCGCGACGGGCTGCTGCCCGGCTGGCTCGCCAGGGTGCACCCGAGGTTCGGCACCCCCTACCGGGCGACGGTCCTGATGGGCGGGGTCGTGGCGCTGATGGCCGGGCTGATCCCGCTGTCAGCGCTGGCCGAGCTCGTGAACATCGGCACCCTGTTCGCCTTCGTGGTCGTCTCGATCGGCGTGACCGTCCTGCGCCGCACCCGCCCGGACCTGCCCCGGTCGTTCCGGGTCCCGCTCATGCCGCTGATACCGGTCCTGTCGGTGCTGGCCTGCCTGTTCGTGATGCTCAACCTGCCGGTCGAGACCTGGCTGCGCTTCCTCGTCTGGATGGTCATCGGGGTGGTGGTCTACTTCCTGTACGGCCGCACGCACAGCCGGCTCAACCGCTGATCCGGGTGCCGACCGGGGCGCTCAGGGAATCCAGCCCTGCACTCGTGCCCGGTCGAGTTCCCGGTCGGCTTCGGGGGTGTCGAGCATCTCCAGACCGCGGATCCCCCAGAACTGCAGCGCCTCGTCGGTGCCCGCCAGCTGCGCGGCGAGCAGCGGCAGGGCACACGCCGACCGGGCCTCGGCCACGAGCTCCAGGAGCAGGCAGCGCAACGCGTGGTCCTGCTCGGTCCCGAACTGCGCGACCAGCTCGTCCACATAGGCGTCGGCGTGCTCCCGCAGGAAGTCGAATCCGAGCTGCTCCCTGCTCCGCATCTGCTGGATGGCCCGGTCAAACCGAAGTCGTGACATGGGAGGATCCTAGAACTCACCCGGGTGGAAGGGCCTGTCCTCGGCCCAGTCGACCCGCTGCCGCCGGACCGCGAAAAGCCAGCGGTCCATGTCGTACACGAAGACGTCCTCGTAGCGGACGGACACCACGTAGATCCGGTCCCCGTAGAGGTGCGAGGCCTGGCAGTAGGTCTCGCCGGTGACCCTGCTGCCCTCGACGACGTCGAGGAGCTGGTTGCCGACCAGGTGGGTGGTGATGTCGTAGCGGTCGAGGCCGCCGAGGGCCTCCACGATGGCCTTCCTGCCCCGGTAGGCCCTGCGGGGCTCCTGCTCGCCGCGCCCGTGGATCAGAAGTTCACCGTCCGGCATGAACAGTGCCGCGACCTCGTCGCGCTGTTTGCGGTCGACCGCGCCCGCATACCGGTCGACCAGTTCGCGGAGGGCGATCCTGACCGTCAACTCGTTCACTTTGCCCCGTCCCCATCCGTCACTGCGCGAAAGCGAGCAGAAGGCTCCCGGAAGAAACCGTCGGCCTGGCCCACATCCTTGCAGAAAGCACTGAGGCAGACATTCACAGCGGGGAAGAGGTCCCGAAGTCGGGCAGGGTCACGGTTGCCGGCTACCAGGCGGCCGGCTCGAAGTCCTTGAGGAAGCAGCCGTACAGGTCCTCGCCATGCTCGCCCCGCACGATCGGGTCGTACACCCGGGCCGCGCCGTCGACGAGATCGAGCGGGGCCTTGAAGCCCTCGGTGTGCAGCCGCATCTTGGTCGGGTGCGGGCGCTCGTCGGTGATCCAGCCGGTGTCCACGGCCGTCATCAGGATGCCGTCGGTCAGCATCTCCTCGGCGCTGGTGCGGGTCAGCATGTTCAGGGCGGCCTTGGCCATGTTGGTGTGCGGATGCCCCGGACCCTTGTACCGGCGGCTGAACTGGCCCTCCATGGCCGAGACGTTCACGACGTACTTGCGGCGGGCCGGCGCGGCCGCCATGGCCGCGCGGAGCCTGCCCACCAGGATGAACGGCGCGGTCATGTTGCACAGCTGCACCTCGAGGAGTTCCAGCGGGTCGACCTCGTTCACCCGCTGGGTCCAGCTGTTCTCCGAGGCCAGGTCGGGAACGAGGCCGCCCGCGTCGATGGCCGTACCCGCGGCCATCCGCTCGGGCGAGGTGGAGCCGCTGGTCAGGGCCAGGGCCGTGAGGGCGTGCGGGCTCAGCGCGAAACTCGTCGAACCCT
>JBDSTJ010000299.1:0-3699 GCA_039928335.1 Streptosporangiaceae bacterium
GCCCGGGAGCTCCGCACCCCGGGCTGTGAGCCTGGTGTCCGCGGCGCGACGGACACCGGCTCGCAGCCCCCGCGCGGCCGAAGGCCCTCAGCGAGCACGGGAAACCCCCGCCCGCACCCCACCGTGACTCCCGCAACAACGTAAGCTGAACGCAGTCCCGGGACTGCGTTGTGGTTTCGGGGCTATAGGGCTGCGCGGGGGCAGACTCGCGTCGCAGACGCATCGCAGGGCTGATGATGACGCTTTCCGGACTTCTTGATGTCGCGCTCACCGATCCGGCGCTGAGGCGCGCCCTGGACGAGGGCGAGACGACCTTTGTGGGGCCGCCTTCGCTGCGGCCGGTGCTGGCGGGGGTGCTGGCCAGGACCGCGATCGACGGCGGGGCCGTGCTCGCGATCACCGCGACCGGCCGGGAGGCCGAGGACCTCACCTCGGCCCTGACCAGCCTGCTCGATCCGAACACCGTCGCGCACTTCCCGGCCTGGGAGACGCTGCCGCATGAGCGGTTGTCGCCGCGCAGCGACACCGTGGGCCAGCGGCTGGCGATTCTGCGCAGGCTGCGGCACCCGGAGCCGGGGGATCCGGCCAGCGGGCCGCTCAAGGTCGTGGTGACGCCGGTCCGGGCCGTGCTCCAGCCGATCGTGTCGGGCCTGGGCGACCTGGAACCGGTCCGGATCCGGCAGGGTGACGAGGTCGATCTGGACGAGGCCGTGATCCTGTTGGTCAATGCCGGCTACAAGCGGGTCGACCTGGTCGAGAAGCGCGGTGAGATCGCGGTGCGCGGTGGCATCCTCGACGTGTTCCCGGCGGGCGAGGAACACCCGCTGCGGGTGGAGTTCTGGGGCGACCGGATCGAGGAGATCCGCTATTTCAAGGCCGCCGACCAACGCTCGCTCGAGGTCGCCCAGGACGGTTTGTGGGCTCCGCCGTGCCGTGAGCTGATCCTCAACGACGCCGTACGGGACCGGGCCGGGCGGCTGGCGGAGCAGCACCCGGCGCTCAAGGAGATCCTGGGCAGCCTGGCCGAGGGCGACGCGATCGAGGGTATGGAGGCCTTCTCGCCGGTCCTGGCCGAGTCCATGGAGCTCCTCGTCGACCTGCTGCCGAAGGGTTCGCGGGTGTTCGTCTGCGACCCCGAGCGCATCAGAACACGGGCCACCGAGCTGGTCAGTACCAGCCAGGAGTTCCTTGAGGCGTCCTGGGTCAACGCGGCGGCCGGCGGCGAAGCACCCATCGACCTGGGCGCGGCGGCCTACAAGAGCCTCGAGGAGGTGCGCGAGCACGCCCGGGAACTCGACCTGCCGTGGTGGTCGACGACTCCGCTGAGCGCCGAGGACGGCGTGGCACTCGGGGTCCACGCCGCCGAGGCCTACCGGGGCGAGAGCGACAAGGTGATCGCCGACGTCCGGCGCTGGGCCGACGACGGCTGGAAGATCGTCCTGACCAGCGAGGGTCCCGGCCCGGCCGACCGGTTCGTCGAGGTCCTCACCGAGGCGGGCATCCCGGCGCGCAGGTCCAGCGGCGGGCTCACCGCCGACGGGATCGCGGTGGCCGCGCAGGGACGGCTCGACCACGGTTTCGTCTGGGAGTCGATCAAGCTGGCGGTGCTGACCGAGACCGACCTGAGCGGCCAGAAGTCCTCCACCAAGGACATGCGCAAGATGCCGAGCCGGCGGCGCGGCGCGATCGACCCGCTGCAGTTGAGCACCGGCGACCATGTCGTGCACGAGCAGCACGGGGTCGGCCGGTACATCGAGATGGTCAGCCGCACGGTCGGCGGCGCGACCCGGGAGTACCTGATCCTGGAGTACGCCAAGGGCGACCGGCTGTTCGTCCCGACCGACCAGCTCGACGAGCTGACCCGCTATGTGGGCGGGGAGTCCCCGAGCGTGCACCGGCTGGGCGGCGCGGACTGGCAGAAGGCCAAGAGCCGGGCCAAGAAGGCGGTCAAGCAGATCGCCGGTGAGTTGATCCGGCTCTACTCCGCCCGGATGGCCAGCCCCGGGTACGCCTTCGGGCCGGACACGGTCTGGCAGCGCGAACTCGAGGACGCCTTTCCCTACACCGAGACGCCTGACCAGCTCGCGGCGATCGACGAGGTCAAGGGCGACATGGAGAAGCCGGTGCCGATGGACCGGCTGATCTGCGGCGATGTCGGCTACGGCAAGACCGAGATCGCGGTGCGCGCGGTCTTCAAGGCCGTGCAGGACGGCAAGCAGGTCGCCGTACTGGTGCCCACGACCCTGCTCGTGCAGCAGCACCTGTCGACCTTCTCCGAGCGGTTCAGCAGCTTCCCGGTCGTGGTGAAACCGGTGTCGAGGTTCCAGAGCGACGCCGAGATCAAGGCGACGATGGAGGGCCTGGCCGCGGGGTCCGTCGACGTGGTCGTCGGCACCCACCGGCTGCTGTCGCCCTCCACCAGGTTCAAGAACCTGGGCCTGTGCATCATCGACGAGGAGCAGCGCTTCGGTGTCGAGCACAAGGAGGAGCTGAAGCGGCTGCGGACGCAGGTGGACGTGCTCGCGATGTCGGCGACGCCGATCCCGCGCACCCTGGAGATGGGCCTGACCGGGATCCGCGAGATGTCGACGATCCTGACCCCGCCGGAGGAGCGGCACCCGATCCTCACCTTCGTCGGCCCCTACGACGAGAAGCAGATCGGGGCGGCGATCCGCCGGGAGCTGCTCCGCGAGGGCCAGGTGTTCTTCGTGCACAACCGGGTGAGGTCCATCAACAAGGTCGCCGCGACGCTCCAGGCCCTGGTCCCGGAGGCCCGGGTCGGGATCGCGCACGGTCAGATGAACGAGCAGCAGCTCGAGAAGGTCATGGTCGACTTCTGGGAGAAGGACTACGACGTGCTGGTCTGCACGACCATCGTCGAGTCCGGGCTGGACATCCCCAACGCCAACACCCTGATCGTGGACCGGGCCGACAACTACGGCCTGTCGCAGCTGCACCAGCTGCGCGGCCGGGTCGGCCGGGGCCGCGAGCGCGGCTACGCCTACTTCCTGTATCCGCCGGAGAACCCGCTGACCGAGACCGCGCACGAGCGGCTCGCGACGATCGCCCAGCACACCGAGATCGGCGCGGGCATGTTCGTGGCGATGAAGGACCTGGAGATCCGGGGCGCGGGCAACATCCTCGGCGCGGAGCAGTCCGGCCACGTGGCCGGTGTCGGCTTCGACCTGTACGTCCGGATGGTCGGCGAGGCGGTGCGGGAGTTGAAGGACGCCGACGTCGTTCCCGACGCCCCCGACACCAAGGTCGAGCTGCCGATCGACGCGCACATCCCGCACGAGTACGTGCCGGGGGAGCGGCTGCGGTTGGAGGCCTACCGGAAGATCGCGGGCATCACCGCGCCCGAGGAGATCCCGCCGGTCGTCGAGGAGCTCAAGGACCGGTACGGCCCGCTGCCGATCCCGGTGCTCAGCCTGCTCGAGGTCGCGCGGTTCCGGTCCCTGGCCCGCAAGGGCGGAATCGCCGAGGTGGTGCTGCAGGGCAACTTCGTCCGGATCTCCCCGGCCGACCTGCCCGAGTCCCGGCAGATCAGGCTGCAGCGGCTCTATCCCAAGAGCCTGCTCAAGCCGGGCCAGCTCCTCATCCCCACTCCCAAGACGGCCGCGATCGGCGGCAGGCCGCTGCGGGACGGCGACATGCTCAGCTGGGCCACCGACGTGGTGGAGGCGCTCTTCCTCTGAC
>JBDSTJ010000300.1:0-11357 GCA_039928335.1 Streptosporangiaceae bacterium
GGCGGCCGCATCGACGGCACCGCCGGCTGGTTCACCGGCCTCGGCCTGCGGCACGGACGGCTCCAGGCCTGGATGAGCGTGGTCACCGAGATCGGCGCGGGAGCCCTGCTCGTGATCGGCCTGCTCACACCCCTGGCCTGCGCGGCGGTCATCTCGGTGATGCTGGTCGCGGGCCTCCTGGCACACCGGGGCAACGGGTTCTTCGTCTTCAAGGACGGCTACGAGTACGTCCTCGTCCTCGCCGCCGTCTCCCTCGCCCTGGCGATCCTCGGCCCGGGACGGTTCTCCGTCGACGACGCGGCCGGCCTCGACGTCACCGGCTGGGCCGGCGGCGGCACCGCCCTCGGCGTGGCCGTGGTCGCGACCGCGGGACTCCTCGCCACCTTCTGGCGCCCCCAGCCCACCACCGCGGACACCCCCACCTGACCACCACGCCGACGTCCCGTCCTCACTCGTCGCGGGATCGCGTCCGGGCAGGTCGATCTCCAGGGAGCGGCCGCCGAGCACCGGGCGGACCGGGATCAGGGTGCGGTGGGTGAGGCAGCCGGACCAGGTGCCCGCGCCGTAGGCGAGGTCGTCGGCGAGGACGGCGAGGGTGTACCGGACCGGATCAAGCCCCGGCCGGTCCCGCACCCAGGCGGTCAGGGCGGGGCCGAGCAGCAGCGAGGCGGCGGCCGGCCGCCTTCCGGCCCGGGGGCGGCGAGAGCATGGATCCCGCAGTCCGCGCGCAGGTCGAGGCTGCCTGCACCCACGGTGGGACCGCCGACCTGTCCCGGCGGGACTCGCCGGACCTGCTGCCACCTGAGTACTGCACCGCCGAACTCGACGCGGACTGGGACATCCGCGCCACCGGCTGGCACCTTTCCGTCGAGGGCGACGCCCCACTGGAGATCGATATGCGCTTCGCCGTCCCGCTGGAACGCATGGGCGCGGTCTCGCCGTCCTCCACCGCCAACCGCGGCGTCAACTCCGTCGCCGCCGTCTGCGCCGCCCCGCCCGGAATCCAGCCGACGACCGCGCTCCCCCCGATCACCGCTGTGCTCGACCACGGGTGAACCTCCTTCCCGCCGAGGGCTCCACGCCTGATCGAGAAGACGTCAGCGCAGGACGGCGATGGCCAGGTCACAGAAAGCGGCGGATGGGGCGGACCGCGGCCTCCAGCATGCGCTGCCAGGCCGAGCGTCCCGCCCAGGTGCGCGCGTCGATCGGTTCGCTCCGCTCGAGGTCCTCGTCGAAATGCCGGTCCAGCACCGCGGTGAAGTCCTCGTCCAGGACGGCGAGCATGATCTCCTCGTCGTGGTCGAGCGAACGCCGGTTGAAGTTGGTGGAACCGACCAGGGCCGCGATCCCGTCAACGGTGATGACCTTGGCGTGCATCATGGTCGGCTGGTAGTGGAAGATCTCCACTCCGCAGTCGAGGAGGTCCTGGTAGAAATTCTCACCGGCCAGCTGGCAGACGCGCTTGTCGGTGTGCGGGCCGGGCAGCAGGATCTGCACCTCGACCCCGCGGCCCGCCGCGGCGCACAGCAGCCCCACGAAGAACTCGTCCGGCGCGAAGTAGGCGGTGGCCAGGCGGAAGCGCTCCTCGGCGGACTCGAGCATCACCCGCAGCAGGGTCTGCATGTCCTGCCAACCGAAGCTGGCCGACCCCCGCACCACCTGCACGACCGCCTCGCCCTGCGGCCGGTGGCTGATGAACCGGTCCCGCTCGTCGAAGAGCTCCGCATGGCATTCGGCCCAGTTCTGGGCGAAACCCGCAGCGAGCCCGTCCACCGCGGGGCCGCGGACCAGCACGTGGGTGTCGCGCCACTCGTTCTCGTTCCGGGCGTCG
Organism: Streptosporangiaceae bacterium; assembly: GCA_039928335.1. GTDB lineage: Bacteria > Actinomycetota > Actinomycetes > Streptosporangiales > Streptosporangiaceae > Actinocorallia. Next base: position 1,832 of record JBDSTJ010000300.1, read on the forward strand.
CCGCACCATTCCTCGGCGATACCGACCCCGCCGGTGAAACCGGTCTCCTCATCGACCACCAGGACCTTGCGATGGCAGCGGTGGTTCTGCTTGAGCGGCGACAGGCCGAGCGGCTTCCTGAACCAGGCGACCTGGACCCCCGCCTGCACCATGTCCGCCAGCTGGTCCTTCTCGATCAGCCTGCTGCCGAAGCCGTCCAGCAGCAGCCGCACCCGGACGCCCGCCAAGGCCCGTTCGGCCAGGGCCCGGGCGAACTCTCGGGCGATGTCGCCCTTCCAGTACACGAAGGTCATCATGTCGACGGTGTGCTGCGCGGTCCGGATGCCTTCCAGCATGGCCGCGAAGATCGCGTCTCCGTTCCGCAACGGGGTCAGCGCGTTGCCCTCGGTCGCCGCTATCCCGATCAGCCGTTCCAGCCGGCGCCGCAGCCCGACGGCACGCTCCTCGGCCGTGGCCGCCGTTCCACCGTTGCTCATCACGGGACCCTATCAACCGGGATCATCCCGACTGGCTGCTCGGTCCCGGGCGGGCGGCCCGTGACTGGGTGAGCAGGAGCAGGCAGAGGTAGCCGCCGCCGATGACGCCGGTCATCACACCGACCGGGAGCTGGGTGGGGGCCAGCAACCGCTGGGCCGCCAGGTCGCCAAGGGTGAGCACGCAGGCGCCCATCAGGCCGGATGCCACCAGATCCGGGCCGGGACCCCGAGTGAGCCAGTGGGCCAGCGGCGGCGCGGTGAGGGCGATGAACGCCACCGGGCCCGCTGTCGCGGTCGCGACGGCGGTGAGGGCCACCGCGACGGTCATGAGGGCCACCCGTGAGCGCTGGACCCGGACGCCGAGCACTGCTGCCGTCTCGTCGCCCAGTTGCAGCATGCGCAGCTCCCCGACGAGGACCAGCGCGCACGGAATGAGGAGCAGAAGTGCCACGGACAGCGGCCTCAGATGTTCCCAGCCGCGGGCGTTGAGGCTGCCGACGAGCCAGGCCGACGCGCTCTGCGCCTCGTTCACCGAAGCGCGGCTGAGCAGGTAGACGTTGAACGCCTCCAGCATGGCGCTGATCCCGATCCCCACCAGGACGAGCCGGGTGCCCTGGATTCCGCCGCGCAGCGCCAGCAGGAACACCGCCAGCGCGGTGAGCATGCCGCCGCCAACGGCCCCGAGCGCGATGGCCAGGGTCCCGCCGCTGAACACGAGGATGACGAGAAGGCCGCCGGAGGCCGAGCCGACCGTGAAGCCGATGACATCCGGGCTGCCGAGCGGGTTGCGGGTGAGGCTCTGGAAGACCGCGCCCGCCATGCCCAGCGCCGCGCCGACCGCGAACCCGACGAGGAGCCGGGGCAGCCGCAGCTCCAAGACCACGAAGTGGCCGCCGGGCGGGCCACCACCGAGCAGAGTGTCGATCACCTGGCCGGGTGAGAGCCGGAAGTCCCCGGTGCCGAGTGCCGTCACCGCGATCACGCACAGCGCCCCGAGCAGCACGAGGCAGGCGACCAGGGGCCGGGGCCGCCGGGGCCGCACCGGCGGCAGGGCCTTCGTCGCGATCACAGCTCGGCCATCCGGCCGCGCCGGACGAGCGCGATGAACAGCGGCGCGCCGAGCAGGGCGGTGACGACCCCCGCCTCCAGCTCGCCCGGCCGGACCACGACCCGGCCGACCAGGTCGGAGCCGAGCAGGACCACGGGGGCGCACACCATCGACAGCGGCAGGACCCAGCGCTGGTCCGGCCCGGTGAGAAGGCGGACGGCGTGCGGGACCATGAGGCCCACGAAGGTGATCGGCCCGACCGCGGCAGTGGCCGCACCGCACAGCACGGTCACCGCGGCCAGGGACAGCAGCTGGGTCCGGGCCGGGCTGGCGCCGAGCGCACGCCCGACCTCCTCGCCCAGCGCGAGTGCGTTGAGCCGGCCGCTGAGCGAGAGTGCGATGGCGGCGCCCACGGCCAGGAAGGGCAGGACCATGACGACCTTGCCCGCGTCCGCGGTGGCCAGGGACCCGACCATCCAGAAGCGCAGCCGGTCGGCGGAGTCGGTGTCGAGCAGGGTCGCCCCCGCGGTGAAGGACGCCAGGACCGCGGTCACCGCCATGCCGGCCAGGATCAGGCGTACGGGCGAGGTCCGGCCGGTCACACCGCCCCGGCCCAGCACGTAGACGAGGGCGGCGGCCAGCCCAGCGCCGAGGAAGGCGAACCACACCGTCTCCGCCAGCCCGCTGACGGGCAGCAGCGCGCCCGCGGCCACGACCGCTGCGGCCGCGCCGGCGTTCACCCCGAGCAGGCCGGGGTCGGCGAGCGGGTTGCGGCTGAGCGCCTGCATGAGCGCTCCGGCCAGCCCGAGCGCGGCACCGACCGCGATGCCGAGCAGGGTACGGGGCAGCCGCCGCTCCCACACCACCACCGCGTCGTCCGAACCGTCCCGGTGCAGCAGGGCGTGCCAGACGTCCGGCAACGGGATCGGCTTGGCCCCCACCGCGAGACTCAACACGGCGACGACCCCCAGAAGGAGGAGAAGGACCAGCAGCGCGGTCTTCGGTCCAGGCATCAACCCGCCCCGCCCGGGGCGACCGCCGAAGTGGGTGTCGGGGTGGGTGTCGGGGTGGGTGTCGGGTGGGTGCGGGGGTCTGGCGGTGTGGTGGTCCACCGAGGGCGACTCAGAGCCCTTCGTGCTGCGCGGCAACGGTCTTCTCCTCAATGATCAGCCCGCGGTCCACCCGGACGACTCGGGACAGGAGTTCGACCGTCGCGGGCCGGTGCGCGATCACGATGAGCGTACGCTCGGCGCACAGCTCGGCGAGGGCACGTTCGGCCCAGCCGGCGATCACCGGGTCGATGTCGGCGGTCGCCTCGTCCAGGATGAGGACGGCCGGGTCGATCAGCGCGGCGCGGAGCAGGCCGATGAGCTGGCGTTCGCCCGCGGACAGCCGTTCGCCGCGGGATCCGACCGGGCTGTCGAGCCCGTCGGGCAGGCCCTCGGCCCAGGCGCTGAGCCCGAGCCGCGTCACCGCCTCGGTGATCTCGTCCCGGCCGGGTTCGCCCGGGACGAGCGCGAGGTTGTCGGCGACCGTCCCGGTGACGATGTGGACGTCCTGCGGGATGAGGGCGATCAGCGCGCTCAACGCGGGTCCCGGCAGCTCACGCAGGTCGGTGCCGCAGTAGCGGACCCGGCCCCGGTCCGGCGGGTAGAGCCCGGCGAGGACCTTGCCGAGGGTGGTCTTGCCCGAGCCGGTGACACCGACGACGGCCACCCGGTCGCCGGCCGGGAAGGTCAGGTCCACCTCCGTCAGCGCATCGGTGCCCTGCCGGTAGGCATAGCCCACCCCCTCGACGGTCAGCTCGCCCCGATCGGGCAGCCCGGCGGGGCCCTCACCGGGGGTGATCGGCCTCGCGCCGGGCGACTCCAGCAGGTCCAGGAGCCGGGCCAGGCCTGTTCTGGCGGTCTGCAGCTCGGCGACGAGCTGGGAACCGTCGCCCAGTCCCTCGAACAGCGCGCGGCTGGCCAGGACGAACACGACCACGGTCCCGATGCCGACCCGGCCCGCACCGGCCAGCCATGCGCCCAGGCCCAGCAGTACCGCCAGCGCGACGCCCTCGATCAGGCTGACCAGTTCGATCCTGACCTCGACCCAGGCGGTGCGGCGCGCGGCCACGACCACGGCCCCGTTCTCCCGCCTGACCCGCAGCAGCCAGCCCGGCAGTGCCCCGCTGGTGCGCAGCAGCTCGCGGGCGTTGAGCGTCTCGGTCATGGTCGCCGCGACGGTCGTCTCCGCGGCCGCCTGCCCGCCGAACGCGGCCTCGGCCTCGCGCTGGAACGAGCGCAGCGCCAGGAGCGCGGGTGGGACGAACACCACGGCCAGCACCAGTGTGAGGAACCAGGAGTAGACCAGCAGGGTGACCGTGGTCAGCAGCAGCGTCGCCGAGATGACCACGAGATTGGGCAGGTCACGCCGGACGAACTGGGCCAGTTCCGCGACCTCGCCGGTCGAGCGCCGCAGCAGGTCCCCCGTGCGGTGCGACTCCAGGAACCGCAACGGGGCGTGCGCCAGCCGGTGCACGGCCTGCTCGCGCAGGTCGCGGACGACGCGTTCACCGGCGCGCATCAGCAGCAGCTCGCTCCAGCGGGTCAGGACGATCTGGGCCAGCACCACCACGAGGAGGACCGTCACGGTCGTGGTGAGCGCGCCCCGGTCCCCGGTCACGATCGCGTCGGTGGCCCGTCCGACCAGGGGCGGCAGCGCCGCGACCATCGCGGCCCCGGCGAGCACGACCACGGAGGCCCCGGCGAGCATCGTCCGGTGCGGTCTGAGATAGGGCCGGATGCGCCGGAACACCGCTCGTTCCGGTGCCTGTTCGGCCAGCAGGATCACTTCTGCCATGACGGTCCTCCCGGTAGGGGTGCGGCGTGGTCGCCGAGGGTCACGACGCGGTCGGCGGCCGCCAGCACCCCGGGGCGGTGGGTGACGAAGACGATGGACGGGCGGGGGGTACGGCCTTCGAGCCTGGTGAGGATCTCCTGTTCGGTTCCGGGGTCGAGGGCCGAGGTGACGTCGTCGAGCAGGAGCAGGTCGGCGTCGGTGAGGAACGCGCGGGCCAGCGCCAGGCGCTGGACCTGGCCGCCGGACAGGGTGGAGCCGCCTTCGCCGATCTCGGTGTCGTAGCCGCTGGGAAGCGCCATCACGTCCGCATGGACGTGGGCGTCCTCGCAGGCCCGGCGCAGCGTGCCGGCGTCGAGGTCGCGGCCGAGGCGGAGGTTGTCGGCGACCGTCCCGGACAGCAGCAGCGGGCGCTGCGGGACATAGGCGACCCGGGATCGCAGGTCGTCGAGGGTGACGGCCCGCAGGTCGGTGCCGCCCCAGCTCACGGTTCCCTCGGCCGGGTCGTCGAGGCGGCAGAGCAGGCGCAGCGCCGAGGACTTCCCGGAGCCGGTGGGGCCGGTGACCGCGACGAACTCGCCGGGTGCGACATCGAGGTCGACAGGCCCGAGGAGGGTACGGCCGTCGTGCCCGATCACCACGGACTCAGCCCGGAGGTTCCCGTCGGCGGGCAGCGCCACGGGGTCGGGCGGGTCGGTGACGACCGCGCGCAGCGCGAGGATCTCGGTGAGCCTGCAGGCGGCGACGGTGGCGTTGCCCCGGTCGACCAGCCGGTCCACCAGGACGGTGACCGCGGTGGTGAACGTCCCCATCCAGACGGTGAAGGCGACCAGGCCGCCGACGGTGATCCGCCCGTCCAGGGCGGCGGGGCCGCCGATCCCGACCCCGGCGGCGATCGCCAGCCGGGGAATGGCCGGTCCGAGGGCCGTCCAGGCCGACTGGATTCGGGCGATGTGCCCGGTGAGGTCCGCGACCTCGGCGCTGCGGGCGTGGTGGCGGGCCAGCAGGACCGGCTCGCCGCCGATTCCGCGCACCGCGGCACTGGCCGACAGGAGGTCCTCGACGGTGTCGGCGCGGGCCGCGTGGGCGTCCGAAAGCCGGTCGCCGGCCCGCTCGTACGGGCCGGGGAAGACCAGGTTGACCACGGCCAGCAACGGCACCATCACAACGGTGACGACCAGCAGCAGCGGGTCGAGCGCCGCGACGGCGGGGAGCACGATGACGAAGGTCGTGGCGATGACGACCCAGACGGGCAGCCCGTACACCCACATCCGGATCTGGTCGACGTCGCGGGTGGAGCGCAGGGCCAGGTCGCCGTGGCCGTACCCGGCGAGCGCGGCCCGGTCCAGGGTGGCCAGGTGGGCGCTGAGCCGGTCGCGCAGGACCGCGCCGGTGCGGGCCTCGGCCAGCCGGGCCTGCCACTGCCAGCCCGCGAGCGAGACGAACTGCACGAGCGCCAGGCCGAGGGCGACCGACGCCCAGGTCACGGTCGCTCCGGTGTCACCGCCGACGATGCCCTCGTCGAGGGCGTGCTGCACACACCACGGAACGGCCAGCAGCGACGCCTGCCGGAGGAACCCGCAGACCATCGCGAGTGACACCGGCTGCCACTGGTCGCGGAAGCTGGCGCGCAGCAGCGCCCTCGACGCCGTCCTGTCGGTTCCGGTCTTGTCGGTCACTCCTGTCCCCGGAGGCTGACCGGGCGCAGATCGGTCCAGGCCTGCTCGACGTAGTCGAGGCTCTCGCCGTGCGCGGCGGGCCCGTGGACGACCGTCCAGCCGCCGGGCACCTCGGCGAACTCCGGCCACAGCGAGTGCTGGCCCTCGGCGTTCACCAGGACGAGGAAGACGCCGTCGGCGTCGTCGAACGGGTTGGTCATGAGGATGCTCCTTCGGTCTCGGTCGCGACGACCGCCCCGATCACGGCCAGCGGGCCGGGGTCGAGCATGTCGTCGTGCGCGCAGTTCACGGGGTGTTCGGCGAGCGGGCCGTCCACCAGCGGCGCCCATTGCCTGGGGCTCAGCCGGTGGTCGGTGGTCGCGGTGAAGCACAGGGCCCTGCCCCGGTAGGTGCCGAGGTCAAGCGGCAGGGTGAGCGACTCGTGCACGGTCGCCGCCACCCGGCGCAGGGTCTGCTCGTCGAACCCGGCCATCGGCCCCTGGCCCGCCAGGATCAGGGCGACGGCCTCGTCGAGGTCGGTGGCCGGCCGGTCGTGCCCGGCCAGCCGCAGGAAGAACCGCCGGGTGTCGGCCTCCGGCCGGGCCGCGGGATCGGTCTCCTCGCGGGGGTAGGCGTCGAGCAGGGCGAGCAGGCCGACCTCCCGGCCCTGCCGCTGGAGCTCGGTGGCGACGGCGTGCGCGAGCCGGCCGCCGTAGGACCAGCCCAGCAGGTGGTACGGGCCCTCGGGTCGGACAGCCTGGATCCTGGCCGCGTAGTAGCGGCCCAGGTCGCTGATCGCCGTGGCCGGGACGACCGCGCCACTCAGCCGGGGTGACTGCAGCCCGTACAGCGGGCGTCCCGGTGCCAGGTGCTCGCCCAGGCCGGCGTACCCCCAGCTGAGACCGGTCGTGGCGGGCAGGCAGAAGATCGGGACGCCGTCGCCCTCGCGCAGGACGAGGACGGGGTCGAACGGGCCGGTGCCCTGCCCGGGGTCGGTGGGCGCGGCCTCGACAGCCGGGGCGAGCGCGGCGACGGTCGGCGCGGTGAGGACCGCGCCGACGGCGATCCGGACGCCCAGGACCACCCGGATCCGGCCCACCAGCCGCATGGCCAGCAGCGAGTGTCCGCCGAGGGCGAAGAAGTCGTCGTCCACGCCGACCTTGGGCACCGCGAGCACATCAGCGAAGATCCCGCACAGGGTCTCCTCCAGCGGGGTGCCCGGCGGGCGCGACGGCCGCTCGGGTTCGGGGTCGGGGAGGGCGGCGCGGTCCAGCTTGCCGTTGACCGTCAGCGGCAGCCGGTCGAGGACCGCGAACGCCCCCGGGACCATGTGCCGGGGCAACCGGACCGCCAGCGCCGCCCGGACCGCGCCGGTGTCGACGGCCGCGCCCGTGGCCGGGACGAGATAGGCCACGAGCCGTTTGACCGGCCCGTTCTCCCGGACGATCACCGCGGCCTGCGCCACCTCGGGCCGCTGGGCCAGCGCGGTCTCGATCTCGCCGAGTTCGACCCGGTAGCCGTTGATCTTGATCTGGTCGTCGGTGCGGCCGAGGAAGTCCAACAACCCATCCGAACGCCACCGCACCAGGTCACCGGTCCGGTACATCCGCTCCCCGGGCGCACCGAACGGGTCAGCCACGAACCGGCCCGCCGTCAGCCCGGGACGGTCGAGGTAGCCGCGCGCCATGCCGGTCCCCGCGATGTACAGCTCGCCGGGCACTCCCACCGGAACCCGGCGCATCCGCTCGTCGAGCACGTGGGCGCGGGTGTTCCAGATGGGGCGGCCGACGGTCGCGGTCGCGCTGTCCAACGTCCCGCCACCCAGCGTGTTGATCGTGTACTCGGTCGGCCCGTACAGGTTGTAACCCAGCACACCCTCGGCCTCCCGCAACCGCGTCCACAACGCCTCCGGCACAGCCTCACCACCCAGCAGCACCAGGACAGGCCGATGCCGACCGGCATCAAGAAGACCAAAATCGATAAGTTCCCGAGCGTAGGACGGCGTGAGGTTGATGACGTCGATCCGATGCCGCGCGCAGTAAGCGGTGAGCGCATCGGCATCCCGGCGTTCCACCTCCGTCAGGACGTGGACCTCATGACCCTCGACCAACCAGAGCAACTCCTCCCAGGACATGTCAAAGGAGAACGACACCGTGTGCGCGATCCGCAACCGCCGACCCGACTCCGCAGCCACCACCGGCCGGAAAATCGCCTCACGATGATTGAACTGCATATTCGTCAGACCCCGATACGGAGTCACCACACCCTTCGGCCTACCCGTCGAACCCGACGTATAGATCACATACGCCGGATGATCCAAACCCACCGGAGCAATCCGCTCCCCCTCCCCCAACGGACCATCCGACAACACCAAGAGCTCCGCCACCGTCTCCGGAGCATCCAGCAGGACCGTCCCCGGCACCTCCGGCAACCCCCCCACCACCGCCCCCGTACTCAACACACACACAGGCCGCGCATCCGCCAACATGAACGCCAACCGCTCCACCGGAAAACCCAACTCCAACGGCACATACGCCGCACCCGTCTGCAACACCGCGAACAACGCCACCACCATGTCCACCGACCGCGGCAACCCCAACGCCACCACCGACTCCGGACCCGCACCCCGCGCCACAAGCAAACGCGCCAACCGATTAACCCGCCCCACAAGCTCCCCATAGGACACACGTTCACCACCAAAAACCAACGCCGTATCCACCGGACACCGCAACGCCTGCTCAGCCAACAGATCCGCCACCGTCACCGCCGGCACCGACCGACCCGTGGCGTTCCAGTCCGTCAGCACCAGGCCGCGCTCGGCGGGGGTCAGCAGGTCCAGTGACGCGAGGGGTGTCAGCGGTGCCGCGACGAGCTGTTCGAGCAGCCCCACGAGCCGGGCGGAGAGCGCCTCCACCTGGTCGCGCTCGAAGACGTCCCGCCGGTACTTCCACTCAAACGACAGGGTCCGGCCCGGGTTGGTGGTGAACGACAGCGGGAAGTGGGTGGCGTCGAGCGTGTCGACCTCGTCGATGCCGAAGTGGTCGATGAGCCGGTCGCGTTCGGTCATGTCCGCGGGGGTGTTGCGGACCACCTGGAGGGTGTCGAACAGCTGCGGCATCCCGGCGGCCCGGTGGATCTCGGCCAGCCCGGCGTGGTGGAAGGGCATCAGCGCGGCCTGCTCGGCCTGGAGCCGGGTGAGGAAGCCCGCCAGCGGCTCCTCCGGGCGCAGCCGCACCCGGACCGGGACGGTGTTGAGGAACAGGCCGATCATGCTTTCCACGCCGGGGATCTCCGCGGGGCGGCCGGAGACGGTCGCGCCGTAGACCACGTCGTCGCGGCCGGTGAGGGCGGCGAGCAGCAGGCTCCACACCCCGCTGATCACTGTGTTGAGGGTGAGGCCGTGCCGTCGCGCCAGGTCGGTCACGGCACCGGTGAGGGTGCCGGAGATCTCGGTGAGCACCAGACCCGGCAGCGCGCCGCCGCGCAGGGGGTGGCCCGGGGCG
>JBDSTJ010000301.1:0-5239 GCA_039928335.1 Streptosporangiaceae bacterium
CCTCGATCTCGTTCCGTGTCAGCCGGGCCATTCTGATTCCCCCCAAGAAACTGTGGCCGGTCCCTGGAACCGGCCATCCCGTGACATCAAGTATTACGGCCCTCCATTCCTTGATAGAACCGACAAAAGGTAGATCATGCGTTACAAGGCCTTCTGGAACCTGGCCGCGAGCGGGACCGCGGCCTTGGGGCCCGAACCGCCGCCCGGGATCAGGACCGCGAAGGCCATGTCGCCCCGGTAGCCGATGAACCAGGCGTGGGAGTGGCCGGCGGCGTCGTACTCCGCGGTACCGGTCTTGCCGTAGGTACCGGCGGGAAGGCCCGCGCCCGCCGCGGTTCCCCGGGTGACCACGGCCCGCATCATCGGCCGTAGTGCCGCGATGACGTCCGCGCGCACCGGATGGGCCTCCGTCGGCCGTTTCAGCAGCTTGGCGGCGACCATTCTGGGCGTACGCCAGGTCCCGTTCTGGACGGCCGCGGCGACCAGCGCCATGTTCAGCGGGGTCGCCTCGACCTTGCCCTGGCCGATGCCCGCCTCGGCGAGCTCGGAGTCGTTGGCGGGGGTGGGGAAGGAGGCCCGCTGCGCGCCGTCGGCCACCGGGCGGTTGAAGCCGAAGACGACCGCCGCGGCCTGCAGTTTCGCCGACTTCAGCCGGTTGACCGCGAGCCCCGAGAAAGTCGTGTTGCAGGACTGGGCGAATGCCTCGGTCAGCGTGGTCCTGCCCAGCGACAGGCCTTCGTGGTTGGGGATGGTCCGGACGCCGAGCGTGATCGTCTGCGGGCACTGGGCCGGTGAGCCGGGGCTGAGGCCGTCCTCGATCGCGGCGGCCGCCGTGACGACCTTGAAGGTCGAGCCGGGGGCGTAGCGGCCGAAGAACGCGCCCTTGCCGGTGGCGAGCCGGTCGGTGACGGCGAGGATCTCGCCGGTCGACGGCCGGACCGCCACGATCGCGGCCTTCCTGCCGCCCACGGCCTTGTCGGCGGCGGTCTGGAGCCGCCGGTCCAGCGTGGTCCGCACGTCGGAGTGGCCGACCTTGCCGAAGACCTTGAGTTCCTTGAACTTCGTGCCCTGGCCGTATTCGACGGCCCAGGCGCGGTTTCCCTCGCCGGGGTCCACGCCGAAGGACTCGGTGACGTCCTGGAGGTACTCCCGGGCCCCGGTCGTGTCGGGCAGTGCCCTGCCGTCAGCGGCGAGGGCCAGCGACGGCGGGGCCTGGACCTCGCGGACCCGCACCTTGCCGCCGGCGGCGAGCTGGGGCAGCAGCGTCGCGGGGCTCCAGTCGACCGACCACTTCCGGTCCCTGAGGACGATCTTCAGGTCGGAGTCGTACTGCCAGGTGCCGTGCTCCAGGGTGCGGTTCGAGGAGAACCGCAGGGATGCGGCCCTGTCGCTCTGGTGGACGACCGCTTCCGGGGTGAAGGCGACAGTTCTGACGCCGAGCGCGGTGGAGAAGTCGCGGTGCCGGGCGGCGAAGTCGGCCGGCGGGTCGTCGACCAGCTTGCTCATCGCCCCGAAGTTCCCGGACTCCCATGCGGCCAGATAGTCGGCCGCCACCGACTCCGGCGTCCCCTCGATCTGGAAGTGCAGGTAGGCGAAACCGCCGCCCGCCGCGAGCACGACCGCCGTCAGTCCCGCACCCAGCACATAACGCTTCTCCATGATCCCCCCTAGGACGAGAGGGGATTATCCAGGAACTATCGGATTGATCGCCAATAAGTTCCGATGCTCAAGTGCTCGAGCACCGATCCCTCAGCCATAGATGGCGTCGACATCGGCGGCGAAGTCGCGGACGACCACGTTGCGCTTCACCTTGAGGGACGGGGTCAGGTACTCGTTTTCGACCGTGAAGTCGGTCGCGAGGATCCGGACCTTCTTGATCTGCTCGGCGTGCGAGACCGAGACGTTGGCGGCCGCCACCGCCTTGTCGATCTCGGCGATGACCAGGGGCTCGGCCGCCAGTTCGGCGACGGACCTGCCCGCCAGCCCGTTGGCCTCCTGCCAGGCCACGATCGCCTCGGCGTCCAGGGTCACCAGGGCGGCGATGAACGGCCTGCCATCGCCGACGACCAGGCACTGGCTGACCAGCGGGTGGGCCCGGACCAGGTCCTCCAGCGGGGCGGGGGCGACGTTCTTGCCGCCGGCCGTCACCAGGATCTCCTTCTTGCGCCCGGTGATCCGCAGGTAGCCGTCGTCGTCGAGCGAGCCGAGGTCGCCGGTACGGAACCAGCCGTCCTCGAACGACTCCTTGGTGGCGGTCTCGTTGTTCCAGTAACCGTCGAAGATGTTGATGCCCTGGGCCAGGATCTCGCCGTCGTCGGCGATCCGCACCGACACGCCGGGCACGGGCCGGCCGACGGTGCCGATCCGCAGCGCGGAGGGCGAGTTGACCGTGATCGGCGCGGTGGTCTCGGTCAGGCCGTAGCCCTCCAGGATGGTGATCCCGACGCCGTCGAAGAAGTGGCCGAGGCGCTCGCCGAGGGCCGCCCCGCCGGAGACGGAGTACCGGACCCTGCCGCCGACGGCCTCGCGGAGCTTGCCGTACACGAGCTTGTCGAAGACGGCGTGCTTGGCCTTGAGGCCGATGCCGGGCCGGCCGTCCTGCCGGGCCCTGCTGTAGGCGATGGCCACGTCGGCGGCCGCGTGGAAGATCTTGGTCTTACCGCCGGCCGCGGCCTTCTGCTCCGCGCCGTTGTAGACCTTCTCGAACACCCGCGGCACGGCCAGCAGGAAGTCGGGCTGGAAGCTGGCCAGGTCGGGCAGGAGGTCGGTGATGTTGGGGCTGTGCCCGAGGATCACCCCGGCCTCCAGGCAGACCACCTGGATGGCGCGGGCGAACACATGGGCCAGCGGCAGGAACAGCAACGTGGAGGAGCCGTTGACGACGACCTCGGTGAGCGGTCCGGCGGCCACGTTCCGGGCCAGCTCGGTGAAGTTGGCGTGGGTCAGCTCGCAGCCCTTGGGGCGGCCGGTGGTGCCCGAGGTGTAGATCAGGGTGGCGAGGTCCGCGCCGGTCCTGGACGTGCGGCGCTCCTGGACCTTGGCGTCGCCGAGCTGCTCGCCGGTCTCGACGAGCTCGGCCATCCCGCCGGACTCCAACGACCAGATCTGGGTGCCGCCGGCCTGCTGGACCGACGTGCGCAGGGCGTCGGTCTCGGCGAAGACCGCCCGCGCGCCGGAGTCCTCGATGATCCAGCTGATCTGCTCGACTGAGGAGGTCTCGTAGATCGGGACCGTGACCGCCCCGGCCGCCCAGATGGCGTAGTCGAGAACGGTCCACTCATACCGGGTCCTGCTGATGATCGCGACGCGGTCGCCCGGCTCGATTCCGGAGGCGATCAGGCCCTTGGCGGCGCGGACGACCTCGTTCTTGAAGTCACCGATGGTGACGGGGAACCAGGAGTCGTCCTTGCGGCGGCGGAAGGCGATCTGTCCGGGGTTGCGGGCGGCACGGTCGAACACCGCATCGGATACTCCCGCTCCGGCGGGGACTTCCACCAGAGCGGGGACGGCGAACTCGCGCACGGGACTGTCCTTACATGATCTGGGTGGGGTGGCTGGTTGGGACGTTATCGCGGATTACTACCGAGCGGTAGGTTCGCCTCTCGGGACTCCGTTCAGACTCACGTCATGTCGTGGCGGTAAGGGGGACGCAACGGCCCGTTCCGGAGGGGCCGCATATCCGGCTGATCCGGGACCGTTACGCTTGAGCTGGCAAAACGTCAGCTAAGGGTATACCGGGGGATCTCATGCCGCTGCTCGAAGTCATCGCTCTCGACGCCGCAGACGCCCGCGCCGCCGAGGAGGGCGGGGCCGACCGGATCGAAGTCGTCGCCGACATGTCCGCTGCCGGTCTCACCCCTGATCCTGCCGTGCTCACCGAGATCCGCAAAGCCACCTCGCTGCCGTTGCGCGTGATGCTGCGGGCGAACGCCGGATTCCGCACCGACACCGAGGAACTGGCCGGGCTCCGCCGCCAGGCCGGCGTCCTGGTCGCGGCCGGAGCCGACGGTTTCGTGCTGGGCTTCCTCGACCCGATGGACTGGATCGACATCGAGGCCGCGACACAACTGTCGGGGCTGCTGCCGTGGACCTTCCACCGCGCGGTCGACCACGCCGAGGACCGGGTGGCGGCCTGGGAGACCGTGCGCGCGCTGCCCGGACTCGACCAGGTCCTGACCTCCGGGCACCCCGACGGCGTCGGGTCGGGCCTGCAAACCCTGCTGGACCGGGCCGCAGGCGGCGACGCCAACCTGATCATGGCCGGTGGCGGGCTGCTGCGCGAGCACGTTCCGGTCCTGGCCGAGGCGGGGATCACCGCCTTCCACGTGGGAAGCGCGGTCCGGGCCGGCGGGTCCTGGGACAAGCCGATCGACACTGTCCTTGTCCGCGAATGGGTTGACCTAGTGCGACATTGATGATTCGTGAAGTTATCTTGGGCTCATGCGTATCCATGTCGTGAGTGACGTCCATGGCCGTGCGGATGCGCTGGCCAGGGCCGGTGACGGCGCGGACGCCCTGATCTGCCTGGGCGACCTGATCCTGTTCATCGACTACGAGGACCACAGCCAGGGCATGTTCGCCGAGCTGTTCGGGCAGGAGGCGGCCGACGCCTTCATCGCTCTGCGGTCCAGGGGTGACTACGACGAGGCGCGCGGATACTCCCGGCAGCTGTGGGCCTCGCTGGACGGCGATGCCTGGCCGCACATCGAGCGGGCCTGCCGGAACCAGTACCGCACCCTGTTCGAGGCGATGCCGACCCCGGCCTACCTCACCTACGGCAACGTGGACATCCCCTCGATGTGGCCGGATTTCCGCCGGGCCGGCCACCACATCCTCGACGGGCAGGTCGCCGAGCTGGGCGGGCTGCGCTTCGGCTTCGTCGGCGGCGGGCTGCGCACCCCGTACAAGACGCCGTACGAGCTGGACGACGAGGTCTACGCGGCGAAGGTCCGCGCGGTCGGCGAGGTCGATGTCCTGTGCTGCCACATCCCGCCCGCGGTGCCCGAACTGCTGTACGACGTGGTGGCGCACCGGTTCGAACGGGGGAGTGAGGCGGTGCTCGAGGCGATCCACGAGACCCAGCCCAGATATGTCCTGTTCGGTCACGTTCACCAGCCGCTGGCCCGCCGGGTCCGGATCGGCCGTACCGAATGCATCAACGTGGGGCATTTCCGGGCCACCGGGGTTCCGTACGTCCTGACCGTATGACGGTAATCTCGCGGAACAGGCCCGAAGCCGA
>JBDSTJ010000302.1:0-5587 GCA_039928335.1 Streptosporangiaceae bacterium
GGCGTCGCTCATCACCCCTGGAGGGATCGCAACTCGCAGGTGAGGCAGTCGGGGCAGTCCGTGGTGCCGTTGGTCGCTCATCACCCCTGGATGGATCGCCACCGATCAACGATCGGTGCTCCTCGGCCCCGAACATCCGCTGACCCTGCAGAGCGGACATCTGCTCGCGTTGTCCCTGTACAGGCTCGGACGCCACAAGGACGCGCGCACGGTGATCAGGGGCGTCGCCTCAAGCCAGTACAGCCTCGCCTGCGCACGTCAGGGCACCGGACAGACCCGCAAAGCCCAGCCCGTCATCGAAGCCGCGGCCAACACCCGAACCGCCGAACTCGGCACTGACCATCCCGACACCGCTGACGCCCAGCCCCTCCTGGCCCAAGTCCTCTGGAGCCTCGGAAAGCAGGGTCGCGCGGCCGAGGCCGCACTCCTCGCCGTCCAAACACGCGAGGCCCTCCTCGGCCCGGATGCCGCCGAAACCCAAGAAGCGAACGAACTCCTCACCTCGATCCTCAACAAATGATCAACAGGCCGGGTTGCACCATTCTGTGGGAAAAATGAAGCATGCAGCCACCACGACCGATTACGGAATCACTTTCGCTATATCTACCCCTTCCTGCCGACCTGCTGACTACTGTCGTTCACGGTGTTGGACTTAGGGGGTCGTGGTGCCAGATTTCGTTAACCCATACACGTTTGTCCCATTTCCCGAAACAATCAGCCGGGAACGTCCCTCGGGCCACCATCGTGCGCTTCCCGGCAACATCTGCGGGAGTATGACCGTTTCGTGGGCGCTACGGACGCCCCTGCTGTTGCCGAAGGATCACGCCCCTGTCCGGGACGGACACGTGATCGTTCCCGGGTCGTCGGTGAAGGGCGCCGTGCGGTCGCTGCACGAGACTCTGATGGGTGGTTGCCTGCGGGTGCTGGACGAGGAGTTCGTCCCGGTCTATCGGGAGCCCGCGGTGGCGAAGCCCGAGGGCTGGTGGCTCGGCGTCGTTCGCGAGTCGACCCGTCAGGGCCGGGCATTGAAGGTCGACGTGACGACAAAGACCGTCTGGATTCCGGCAGAGAGCGTCCGGAAAGCCACATCCCGAGCCCCCGAGACAGGCAGCACCGTCGATCTCGCAGACAACCTCATCACCTACAACGATGGTTTGGGCAGGTCGGAGACGGACTCCCCGGGAGTGCGCAGGGGCGACGCATGGGTACTGCTCGTCGGCGATTCCGGAACCCGTGGGAATGCCAAGAAGTTCTACTGTGCCGCCGGCCGTTTGGTGGAGGGAGGCGACCTGTTCGACGTCACCGTCGACGCCTGGCAGGAGTACGAAGATCTCTGCTCCGGCACCGAGGATATGCGGCTCTACCGGCAGGACCCGGACAACCCGAGATTCGAGGGCTGGAACAGCGGACGTGTGCTGGAGCCCGTCCGGTGGAGGGCGACAACGGTCGGCAAGCGGAGGCGGGTCACCGGACGCCTGTGGCCGGGTGATGTCGTCTGGGCGCAGGTCGACCTGGAGACCGGAACGATCGATCACTTGTCGATGGCGGCGATCTGGCGCATTCCCGGGAAGAGGCCTGGCCAGGCGGCTGGTCAGGCTCTCGGAGACCGAGTCCCGTCCGCTCTCCACGCCTGCACCGACTGGGCGAACCTGTGCCTGTCCTGCCGACTGTTTGGATCAGCTGACACGACCGGGGGCGACCGCGAATCAGAGTCCGACCAGCGCTCCTACGCCGGGCATCTGCGTATCGGTCCCGCATCGGCATCCGGCGTGACCACGGGCAGCATCAGGCTGGCCCCGTTGGGAGCGCCCCGGCCAGGCGCCGGACAGTTCTACCTGAAGCAACAGTCGACGGATCCCGCGTCCGCCGAGGATGAGCTGCCGTCGGCGTACTGGGGGTCGGAACACGATGCCGTGACGGTGCGACAGGTCAGAGGCCGCAAGTTCTACTGGCACGGAGACCCCTCCGCCCGCAAACCGCCGCGCCATATTGCGAGGTCAGCGCATCGGAACGAGCGGATGTCCACGAACAGGGACGTCGTGCAGGCCGGAACGGTCTTCACCCAGGAGATCCGTTTCGACAACATCTCCCGCGCCGAACTCGCGTCCCTGATCATCACTCTCGAACCAGGGCTGCTCCGCCCCCGCACCGAGGGAAAGGGCGGCGCGGAGTACTCGCTGCACCTGGGCGGAGGCAAACCGCTGGGCCTCGGCAGCTGCGCGGTGAAAGTCGTTCGCCTGGACTGCTGGGACGCGGCCGCGCGCTACGGCGGTGAACCTGCGGTCTCCCACGACCCGCAGGCTCTCGCCGTGTCCATGTTCGGCGACGTCGCCCTGATGGCAGGGCCATCACAACGCAACTGGCCCGTCCTCAGCCGGATCCTGCGCACCGACGGTGTCCGACCGACCCGCATCTGGTACCCGCTCGGCGGCTCCTGGACCGACGACAGCAGGCGGGACCAGTCGTTCAGATTCTTCACCGACACCAAAGGCCAGTACTACGCACGGCGCAAACAGCCCATCGTGCCCCTGCCCGACCCGGCCGAGACCGGCGACGACCAGACGCTGACGACGCCCTAGGAGACCGCTGTGCCGACCTACCTTGATGTCGCGGCGGTCCGGATTCAGTCCTACATCGCCCGCACACCCGCCCTTCGCCTGCGCCGCGGGGCCTCCAGACTGCTCACCACCACGACCTCCGCGGCAGCCGTGTCCGCCTGGCTCGCCGACGCCGGGTTGCCGGTGGACGCCCTGAACGAGGACGCGGGCGAAGCAGACGGAGTGATCTCCCTGATCGTCGCGCCCGGCAGCGAACAGCGGGTGGCCCAGACAGCGATGCTGTGGATGCGGGAGCACCTTCCGTCGGTGGAACTCCAGGCCGTCTGGGCGACCGCCGGAAGCTACCTCGAGGCATATCCGTTGCTGGCGGCCCAGCGGTCCCGGCCTTTGGTGGCGCTGCCGCAGTTCGCGGACTTCTCCCTCGGCGAGACCTGCGCGGAATGCCGGGTCGACCTCCGATCGGCGGGAGAGCTCTGCGCGGACTGCCGCGCCCGGGACACGGCCGGCCGCCGGACGACGTCTCGCGGTTCGCAGGCAGAACCGTCAGAGGCCTCGGCCACCGAACAGGACCTGCTGCACGCCGTCACCCGGTCGACGAACGCGAAACTCCGGCCCGTCCGGCATTTCGGCGACCTGGCCCAGGCAGGCGAGGGAACGGGCAACCGCAACCATGTCGCGACCGTCGCCATGGACGGCAACGGCATGGGCGCGTTCTTCTCGGTCCTCGCCGGGACCGGGGACGTCGACGTCAAGAGGCGGATCTCCCCAGCGATCTCCGCCGCCACCAGAAGCGCACTGCACACCGCAACGCTGGGGATCATCCAGCCGGACGATCGATGGTTGCCGGTGGTCCCCCATGTCCTGGGTGGTGACGACGTGGTCGTGTCGGTCGTCGCAGACCGGGCGTGGGACTTCACCCACGAGTTCCTCGACGCGTTCAGCCGGGAACTCACGAGGACCGGCACCGAACTCGGGTTGCCGCCCGAAGTCCTCTCCCAGATTCCGTCGATGTCAGCCGGTCTGGTGTTCGCGCACGTCAAGTTCCCCTACGCCCGCGCGGTTCACCTGGCCGAGCAGATGCTCCGGCGCGCCAAGCAGGACACCGCCGGGGCCGAGGCCGCCCTGTGCTGGCTGGACGTGACCGACGACGGAGAGGCTCTTCCGTCCTGGCGCAGAGCGTTCACCCAGCGAGAACTGGCCGAGCGCACCGATGCCCTCGGCGAACTCGCCGGACTGGGCAACACCGCCCTCCAGGTGCTGCGACGACTCCTGGCCTCGGGCACCGATGAGGAAGCGACGGCCGCCGTGCTCTCCTGGGCCCGTCGTAACAACCATCCCGGCATCCAGCCGCTCCTCACCGGCCTGCCTCTCGACGATCTACGCGGCCTTGCCGCTCTCACCCGGTGGTGGCGTCCATGAGATTCCAGATCCTCTTCCACGGCCCCTTCCGGGTCGCGACCGGTTCGGCTGCCGAAGGACTCGACGCCACCTACGCACCGGACGCCCCGCTGCCGGCCTCCAGTCTCAAAGGCCTCATGCGAGCGCACGCGAAACAGCAACTCGATCTTGACGATCGTCTGGTCAATGAGGTGTTCGGCGGCCGGACCGCCCCACGCTGTCCCTGGTCGTGGACGGACGTGGAGTTCACCGGGAACCTCGACCACCGGATCCGCACCCAGGCCCGCATCGACCCGGAGACCTTCACCACCACAGACGGTGCGATGTTCACGACCGGCGAGCTGTGGCCCACCGCCGCGGAGTTCGAAATCCTTCAGCGCGACGCCGTCGACCCCGCCCGGATCGAGCTGCACCAGATGGTCCTGACCGCGAGCGCCCGCGCGATCACGGCGCTCGGTTCCGACCGGCGGCGCGGCCTCGGCTGGGTCAGCGTGCTTCCCGACCTGCCCTGGAGCGACCGCCTCCACGAGCTGCTGATCACGAGCCGGAGCGCCCATGCATGAGATCGTGGTCACCGCCAAACAGGGACTGGCCATCGGCGGCCCCGCCGAGGTCGGCTTCGACAAGATCACCCTGCCCTACATTCCGGGAAGCACCCTGCGCGGCGCCCTCGCGTCGGTGTGGATCCGTGATCATGGGATCCCGATTCGGGGGAATCCGCGCCGGGAGGAGTTCGTCGAGCTCTTCGAACGGTCGGTGCGGTTCGGTCCGCTGTTCCAGGAGGGCACCTCCGTCATCCCGCTGTCGGCGATGTGGTGCAAGTATCCGCGCACCGAGGACTGCGAGCGCTGGGGCATCGACGCCACCGTCGACGCCGAGGTCCACCTGTGCCCGTCCGGGCACGGGGTCGAGACCGGCAAGGGGCAGGTGACCGGTCTGCGCACCCAGCGCATGCTGCGCACGAAACTCGACGACCAGGGACGCGCGCTCGACGGGCACCTGTTCGCCCGGCACGAACTGCTGCGCGGGCTGGCCTACCGGGGCTTTCTGTCGGGCCGTCACCCGTGGCTCACCGAACCACGAACGATCTGGCTGGGCGGCAGGACCTCCACCAACGGGATGGCGAAAGTACGGGTGACCGAGAACGAGGCACCGCCGACGGTGCCTGTATCCCCTCGGGACGACGGGGCCCTGGTCATCCGGGTCGTGTCACCGGCCCTGATCGTCGATGACGCGGGCCGGCCCACCCTCGACCCGACCGAGGAGATCCTGCGGGTACTCGGCCTCGGCCAGGCCGCCGTCGAGACCACGCGCGCCTGGATCCGGCCGACCAGGGTCGGCGGCTGGCACGCCGCCTCGGGCCTGCCCAAACCGCTGGAGATCGGCATCGAGATGGGCTCAGCCATCGTCCTGCACCTGAAGGAACAACCGGCCGAGCACGCGCTGCGCCGACTGGTGACCGGCGGAATCGGCCTGCGCCGCGTCGAGGGCTTCGGCGTCGTCGAGGTCAATCCGCCCCCGTGGCGGCCGGCCGCCCCGAAACCGCGTCCGTCCGCCGTCCCGGAACCGTCGCT
This sequence comes from Streptosporangiaceae bacterium, assembly GCA_039928335.1. Classification (GTDB taxonomy): domain Bacteria; phylum Actinomycetota; class Actinomycetes; order Streptosporangiales; family Streptosporangiaceae; genus Actinocorallia. The sequence goes on from JBDSTJ010000302.1 coordinate 5,531, forward strand.
GCTCGCCGCACTCCGGGACAACGCGCTGCTCGACGAGGAGGTCACGGTGCGGTGGCT
>JBDSTJ010000303.1:0-4389 GCA_039928335.1 Streptosporangiaceae bacterium
ACGGCCAGGATGGGGCGGCCACCGACGGCGAATGGCTCGATGCGTTGTGCGAGCGCATATGCGCCGGCCGGACCCCGACTAAAGCCGTCCATCGGGATTCGGGTCGCCAGCGATTTCCGGACCACTCCGGTGCTGGGGAAGTCTCCCAGGAGCACAACCGATGTCACCGATCTATACCCTCGCTTACGCGCTTGACCTCAATGAATCGTTGATGTCGGCCAGGATCGTAACGGATCCGGCCAAACCCCTGGAACGCTCGAACAAGGGGAGACACGTGCGCAACACGGGTGCGGCCGGGCGCACGAATCGCCCTCCGCCGGGGTCGTTGCGGGCCGGGGTCGTTGCCCAGGGTGATCCCGCGTGGTTCAGCGCCCGGGCACCGAAAAACGTCACAGCCAATGGCACTCACGACTCCCCATGTCGTTGAAACCCGTACCAATCCCTCACGTGTTCGACAGTCCGTCACAGAGAACAGAACGAATCTTGTAGAGGTATCGGAACAGGAGAGCACAGGAACAGGGCCCAGGGACCCGGGTATGGGCCCAAACGCGGACAAGTGACCGCATTTGGCCTTTGCGACGGCGAAAAGGTTTCGGCCCCTCCGCAACCCTCGGTAAGCGCTGAACAGCGAGAACCGGACCGGCACGTTAGGCTCGGACCTTCACCGCACAGTACGGAGCCCGCATCGTGATGGACGACCCGCAGTGGACACGGCGGGATCCCGGGGTCACCAGCCGGGACGTGCCGGGGCCCCGGCACCCCGGCGAATCACTGGTCCGGCTGCCCGGCGCGCTGGCGCACCGTTTCCAGGTGGTCGGCGAGCTCCCGGTGCAGGGCGCCGAGTCGGACCTGCTGCTGGTCCGCGACGGCTCCGGCGAGTACGTCGTGAAGATCTACCGGCGGGGTTACCACGCCGACCGCGAGGTGTGGGCGATGCTCCCGCGCCTGGCGTCGGCGAACATCGTGCGGATCCTGGAGACCGGGCACTCCGACAACCGCGACTACGAGGTCATCGAGTACCTCCCCGAGGGCAACCTGCGCGGGCTGATGACCCGGTCGATCGACATCCGCGAAGTCGTCCGGCAGCTGGCTGAGGGCCTGCGGAGCCTGCACGACGCGGGCATCGTGCACCGGGACCTCAAACCGGAGAACGTGCTGGTCAGGGGCCCCCAGCTGGTCATCACCGACTTCGGGCTGAGCAAGGTGATCGAGCAGAGCGTCGTGTTCGCCTCGTCGTCGCGGACCCTCGCCTACGCCGCGCCCGAGTCGCTGTCCGGCCAGGTCTCCCCGGCCCGCGACTGGTGGTCGCTCGGCATGATGGCGCGGGAGCTGGTCACCGGCCGGCCGCCGTTCGACGGAATGAGCGAGACCGTCGTCGTCGACCATCTCGCGACCCGCGCGATCGGCAACGACGACATCACCGACCCCGCGCTGCGGCAGCTGTGCGAGGGCCTGCTCACCCGGGATCCGCGGCGGCGCTGGTCCTACACCCAGGTCCAGGACTGGCTCAACGGCGTGCCCGTGCCCGCCGTGGTCGCACCGGACCCGCACTCGGACTCGGACTCGGACCCGCAGTCCCGGCCGGACCACCGGCAGGAGGGGCTGCGCGAGCTCTGGACCGCCCGTGAGGCCAGGCGCAGGCAGGGCCTCAACGGTGCGCGGGTCCGGGCCGTCCTGTGGACGTTGCCGCTGCTGGGCCTGTGGATCGCGGGAAGCTTCGCCGTGGACGCCCTGTTCGGCGGCGGGAAGGCCGAGGGGACCGCCTCGGTCGGCGGGTTCCAGAAGGCCTCCGGGACGCCCCTGGGATTCATGCTGCTCACGGTGACCGGCGCGTGGCTGCTGTCCTGTGCCGCAGAACTCCTCGTCGCGCAGACAAAGGCGGGCGACTATCTCAACGCCGGACCGTGGGGCTGGCTGTCGGTGGCCTTGACCAAGACCGGAAGCGGCCTCTCCCGGACCTCACGGGCCATGTCGAGCACCGCCCAGCGGACCGGTGCCCGGGGCTGTGGTCTGGCGATCGTCGCCGCGGCCATCCCGCTCCTGATGGTCCTGCTTCTTATCTCCGTTCTGAGCTCTCTGGCCTGGATGCTGTGGCTGATAATGGTCAGCATTTCCACCATCGCGCACATCATCGGCGCCGGAATCCGTGTGCACCATTGGCGGGGGGCCCAGGCGGCTGCCGAGCGTGCCGCACTGGCCTAGTCCGTCGGCTCGCACACAATCGAGAGGGTGGGGACGATGAGCAGTGGTGTGGAAGCCGAGATCGCGTTGGACGCGGCGGTGATCGCGAGCCTCGGCATGAACCGGATCCTGGGGGCCTCCGCCGGGGTCGGGGCCAAGGGCGCGAGCATCCTCGCCTCCCTCGCCGACCGCAAGGCCGAAGCGCGGGCCGAGGTGCTCGCCGACGCCGAGCGCTACGAGCGCGCCCTGCGCGAGGTCGTCGAGCGGAACGCCCGGATCAGGACCCTCGCCGACACCCAGGCCCGCGCCCTGCGGGGGCACGGCGTCCGGACCTCGATCGCGCTGCCGGCGGCCCTGGCACTCACCGGTCAGGCCTATGAGGAACTCCTCGACTGGTGCGCGGCCGCCGACGCCGCCCTCGACGGCGCGGAGGCGCAGATCTCCGCCGACATCGCGGGCCTCGTCGCCACCCGGCTCTGCGCGGGTTCGGACGTACGGGAGGACCTCACCCGGGACCTCACCCGGGTCCTGGCCCGGCTGCTGCCCGACACCTCGGGACCCGACCACGAGAAGGTGTACGGGACCGCCGCGAAGGTCGCCGCAGCCGGTACTCCCCAAGAGGCCGAGAGCCTGCTCAGCGAGGTCAGACTCCAGGTCCAGCAGGCCAACGAGCGAGTCAGGGAGGTACGCGCCCTGGTCCGCCGCGAAGCCGCGGAACGCGACCGGCTCGCCCAGGCCGAGGCCGAGCGCCAGTACGTCCTGGCGACCGTGACCCACGCGTTCGAGGAGCTCGGCTACGAGGTCGACGCCGGGTTCGAGACGGCCACCGCCCAGGACGGCGCGCTGCTGCTCACCCACGACGCCTGGCCCGACCAGGCCGTCCGGATGCTGCTCGACGAGGACGCGGTCCTGCGGGCCAAGATGCTCCGGACCACGCCCCCGCGCGGTGAGGAGGACCGCCGCCGCGACGCCGAACGCGAACGCGAGTGGTGCACCGCGTTCGAGGCCGCCCAGGACCGGCTGGCACAGCAGGGCCTCAGCCTCGACGTGACGTGGCGGCTCGAGCCTGGTGCGCATGAGCTGCCGCTGGGTGCACAATCAAGCCGTACGCGCAAGAAGGAACGGGCGAGGGAACGCAGACTTGAGTACTGACCAGCCGACGCTCGGGGGCCGCCTGATGGGCTGGCCCTCGTTCATCCGGGAGCTCGACGCCACGCTGTCGGTCCATTCGCAGTACGTGCTGTCGGGCAACCTCTACGACAGCTTCCTGTTCCCCGGCGAGAACGGGCTGGCGCTGCTGCCGCTGCGTGACCTGATCTGGGACGCGCTGCAGGCCAGCGGCATCTCCTGCCTGCTCGTGTACGACCCGGTCGACGGGCTGCGGGTCTTTCCCGAGGACGACGACGAAGCCGCCGCGGCCGCCGCCAAGCTGCTGGGCACGTTCGACGCCAAGCCGTCGCTGGAGACCCTCACCAGGCATCTGGCCGCGCTGGCCCGACCGACCGAGCAGGTCCGGGCCGCGTTCCTGATCGAGGGCGCGTCCCGGCTGTCGGCCTCGGCCACCGAGCTGGAGCCGGCCGAACGCGACTTCTTCCGGTTCTGCGAGAAGCTGTCGCGCAACGCCCGGCCGGTCCGGGTGCCGGGGCTGCGGCCCAAACCGTTCTACAACCCGATCCTGTGGCTGATCGAGCGGCCCGGCGACCTGCCCGCGTGGATGTCCTCGGACAACGACGCCATCCGGGAGATCGCCATCCCCCGCCCGCATCTGGGCGACCGGCAGGTGACGGCCCGCCTGCTGGCCCGCGCGTTCGGGGTCACCGATCCGGCCGCCGACCCGACGGCCGAGGAGGCCTGCGACGCCTTCGCCGAACAGGCCGACGGCCTCACCCTCCAGTCGATGATCGAGGTGACCCGGCTCGCCAAGGAGCGCAACGTCGACCTGCCCGACCTTCCGGACGCGGTCCGCACCTACAAGCTCGGGGTGCTCGACAACCCGTGGTCGCGCGGGCACCTGCGCAAGCGGGTGCTCGAAGGCGAGAAGCGGGTGCCCGAGCGGGTCCTGGGGCAGCCGCAGGCCGTCACCAAAACCCTCGACATCCTCAAGCGCGCGGTGCTCGGGCTGTCCGGCGCGCAGGCGACCAGGTCGGGCTCGCGTCCGCGCGGAGTGTTGTTCTTCGCCGGGCCGACCGGCACCGGCAAGACCGAGCT
>JBDSTJ010000304.1:0-15678 GCA_039928335.1 Streptosporangiaceae bacterium
CAGGAGCCGCTGCCCTGGCCGCCGCCGTTGTAACCGCCGCAGTTGCTGGTGCAGGAGCCGCTGCCCTGGCCGCCACCGTTGTAACCGCCGCTGGAACCGCCGCAGCTGCTGGCGCAGGGGCCGCCGCCGTGGCTGCCGCCCCCGCCGGTGGCCGAGCTCGTGGTGCAGTTGGTGTAGTGGGTGTTGGCTGCCCCTCTCGGGCCGGCCTGCTGGTAGGTGGAGCTGGTGCAGTGGCCGTAGTCGGTGTCGGCGTTCGCCGCGGCCGCACCGGCCAGCAGGATGGCCGGAACAGCCAGGGCGGCCATGGCGATGCTCTTGATGCGCATTGTGTTTCTCCTCGATGGTTCTTGAATTCGTTCGACCCCGCTGGCTCCCTCGCTAGCGCGGGAAAAGATCAGCGAATGGAGCTTGTCGACCATCCTTAGCCATGGATCTTGCGCCTATCTAGTGAATATTTCAAAGACTATGGAAAGTTATTTCAAAGTCGTCCATGATGTCGCAGTTGTCGGGATGTCGGAGTCGGATTTATCGGCAATATGACATGCGTGAAACGTGACAAGGGTTTCATTTTAAGCGCGCTGAACTGGTGTTTTGCGAATTTCGACACATTTGTAGCCGACTAGGCCAGATTGATACCGGAGGTCAAACTCCTGGTCAAGGGTTTTGGGATGTGCCGACCCATCTGTGGGTGATATGAATCCGAACGAGATGCCATTCGTGCATCGCGACCGTGGGGGGAGTTGTCCAGGCCCATGGGGAGCCGTCTTTCGACCTCGTAGGTGCTCGGCGAAGGAATGCCTGCGCGTAGGGAACGCGTGTGGATTTGGCGGCTGGGCATAGGGAAGGCGTCAAGATCGGCCAATACGGGTGAATCGGGGTGTTTTCTTCTTTATGGCGCCGCATCCGAGCGGCGGTCGATGAAGAGGCTGTCATGTCGACCAAGCACCGTGGCTGGGTGGCGAGCGCTTTTGTGACCAACCCCAACACCGTCCGGGGCGAGCGTTCCTCGGCGCCTCAAGAAATCAGGAGTCATGGCTGACGTCGTACTCATTGTGCTGACGATCGCGATCTTCGTGCTGCTCGGCCTCGTGGTGAAGGCGGTGGGACGACTGTGAGTCCCGACAACGTCATCGGCCTCGTCCTGGCGAGCGCCCTGATCGTCTTTCTGGTCGTCGCCCTTCTGCTCCCGGAGAAGTTCTGAGATGAGCTCCACCACCGCGGGGATCGTCTTCATCGGATCCCTCATCCTCGCCCTCGCTGCGGTCCATGTGCCGCTGGGCAACTACATGTACCGGGTGTTCTGTGCCAAGAGACACTCCAAGGTCGAAAAAGGCCTCTACAAGATCATTGGTGTCGATCCCGAGGCCGAGCAGAGGTGGAGCGCCTATGCGCGCAGCGTCCTCGCCTTCGGGCTCGTCTCGGTGCTGTTCCTGTACGGGTTCCAGCGAGTTCAGGAGCACCTGCTTCTGAACCTGGGCTTCAAAGGTGTTCAGGACCACGTCGCGTGGAACACCGCGATCAGCTTCGTGACGAACACCAACTGGCAGGCGTATTCGGGTGAGTCCACGATGGGCCACCTGGTGCAGATGTCCGGGCTGGCCGTGCAGAACTTCGTCTCGGCGGCCGTGGGCATCGCCGTGGCGATCGCCTTCGTCCGGGGTCTGGCCAGGAAGAAGACCGAGGAGCTCGGCAACTTCTGGGTCGACCTGACCCGGGGCACCCTGCGGATCCTGCTGCCGATCGCCGTGGTCGGCGCGGTCGTCCTGGTCGTGGGCGGCGTCGTCCAGAACTTCGCGGACCCGCACACGGTCACCACCCTGACCGGTGGGCGACAGACCGTGACGGGCGGCCCGGTGGCGAGCCAGGAAGTGATCAAGGAGCTTGGCACCAACGGTGGCGGGTACTACAACGCCAACTCGGCGCACCCGTTCGAGAACCCGACGAGCTGGACCAACTGGATCGAGATCTTCCTGCTGATGGTGATCAGCTTCTCACTGCCGCGCACCTTCGGCCGGATGGTCGGCGACAAGCGCCAGGGCTACGCGATCGTCTCGGTCATGGCGACCCTGGCCGTGTTGAGCGTCGTCCTCATCAACCTCGCGCAGATCGCCCACCACGGGACCGTTCCGATGGCCGTCGGGGCCGCGTCCGAGGGTGTGGAGACCCGTTTCGGCGTCTCCAACTCCGCGACCTTCGCGTCCGCGACCACCCTGACCTCGACCGGGGCGGTGGACTCCTTCCACGACTCCTACACGAGCCTGGGCGGCGCGATCACCATGCTCAACATGATGCTCGGCGAGGTCGCGCCGGGAGGCACCGGTTCGGGCCTGTACGGGATGCTGATCCTGGCGGTCATCACGGTCTTCGTGGCGGGCCTGATGGTCGGGCGGACGCCGGAGTACCTGGGAAAGAAGATCAGGGCCCGTGAGATCAAGCTGGCGTCGCTGTACTTCCTGGTCACCCCGGTGATCGTGTTGTTCGGCACGGCGTTGGCGATGGCGTCCCCCGCCCAGCGGGCGAGCATGCTCAACAGTGGGCCGCACGGCCTGTCCGAGGTGCTGTACGCCTTCACCTCGGCGGCCAACAACAACGGTTCCGCGTTCGGCGGCATCACGGTCAACACGCCCTGGTACGACACGGCGCTCGGCCTGGCCATGGTGTTCGGCCGGTACCTGCCGATCATCTTCGCTCTCGCCCTGGCCGGATCACTGGCCCGGCAGACGCCCACGCCGGTGTCGGCGGGCACCCTGCCGACACACCGCCCGCTCTTCGTGGGCATGGTCGTCGGCGTCACTCTCATCCTCATCGCTCTGACGTTCTTCCCGGCGCTCACCCTCGGGCCGCTCGCAGAAGGGATCCATCGGTAATGTCCACACAGACCCTTCACGCGTCGGCTGCTCCCGAGCCGCCCGCGTCGCCACAGGGCAGGGTGAAGAGCGGACTGCTCGACCCCAGAATGCTCCTGACCGCGCTGCCCGGCGCCGTCCGCAAGCTGGACCCGCGCATCATGTGGCGCAACCCGGTCATGCTGATCGTCGAGATCGGCGCGCTGTGGTCCACGGTGCTGGCCGTACGGGACCACACCGCGTTCGCGATCCTGATCGCGGTGTGGCTCTGGCTCACTGTGATCTTCGCGAACCTGGCCGAGGCCGTGGCCGAGGGCCGGGGCAAGGCACAGGCAGAGACCCTGCGCAACGCCAAGAAGGACACCGCAGCCCGCCGGCTGGTCAACTGGAAGCCCGGCAAGCAGGCTCCTGAGGAGCAGGTTCCCGCCGGGCAGCTGCTGCTGGGCGACTTCGTGGTCGTCGAGGCCGGGGAGACCATCCCCGGTGACGGCGACGTGGTCGAGGGCATCGCGAGCGTCGACGAGTCGGCGATCACCGGGGAGTCCGCCCCCGTCATCCGGGAGTCCGGCGGCGACCGGTCCGCGGTCACCGGCGGCACCAGGGTTCTGTCCGACCGGATCATCGTGAAGATCACCCAGAAGCCCGGCGAGTCGTTCATCGACAAGATGATCGCCCTGGTCGAAGGCGCCTCCCGGCAGAAGACCCCGAACGAGATCGCGCTCAACATCCTGCTCGCGGCACTGACGATCATCTTTCTGGTGGCCGTCGCGACCATGCAGCCGTTGGCGGTCTTCTCGAAGGCCGACAACCCCGGGGTGCTCGACAACGCCGCCCTGGACGGGAACGGCGTCACCGGGATCGTCATGGTCTCGCTGTTGGTCTGCCTGATCCCCACGACGATCGGCGCGCTGCTCAGCGCGATCGGCATCGCCGGCATGGACCGGCTCGTCCAGCGGAACGTCCTGGCGATGTCGGGCCGTGCCGTGGAGGCCGCCGGGGACGTCAACACCCTGCTGCTCGACAAGACCGGAACGATCACGCTGGGTAACCGGCAGGCGTCGGACTTCATCGCGGTCGACGGGGTGTCGGCCCAGACGCTCGCCGACGCGGCGCAGTTGTCGTCGCTGGCCGATGAGACCCCCGAGGGCCGGTCGATCGTGGTCTACGCCAAGCAGGCCTACGGGCTGCGCGAACGGCACCCCGGTGAGCTCGTCGGGGCCGAATGGATCGGCTTCACCGCGCAGACCCGCATGTCCGGGGTCGATGTCGGTGACCGGCAGCTCCGCAAGGGCGCGGCCAGCGCCGTGTCGGAGTGGATCCGGGCCAACGGCGGGGCGATCACCCCGGCTCTGGGCGATGCCGTCGACGGCATCTCGGCGAGCGGCGGAACCCCTCTGGTGGTCGGCGAGATCGTTGACGGCACGGCCCGGGTCCTGGGCGTCATCCACCTCAAGGACGTCGTCAAGGAGGGCATGCGGGAGCGGTTCGCCCACATGCGTGCGATGGGCATCCGCACGATCATGGTGACGGGGGACAACCCCCTCACTGCCAAGGCCATCGCGGACGAGGCCGGCGTCGACGACTTCATCGCCGAGGCCAAGCCCGAGGACAAGATGGCCTTCATCAAGAAGGAGCAGGAGGGCGGCCGCCTGGTCGCCATGACCGGCGACGGCACCAACGACGCTCCTGCCCTGGCCCAAGCCGACGTGGGCGTCGCGATGAACACCGGCACCAGCGCCGCCAAAGAGGCCGGGAACATGGTCGACCTCGACTCCGACCCGACCAAGCTCATCGAGATCGTCGAGATCGGCAAGCAGCTCCTCATCACCCGCGGGGCGCTGACGACATTCTCGATCGCCAACGACATCGCCAAGTACTTCGCCATCATCCCGGCGATGTTCGTGGCCCTGTTCCCCGGCCTGGACCTGCTCAACATCATGCGCCTGCACAGCCCGCAGTCGGCGATCCTGTCCGCCGTCATCTTCAACGCCCTGGTCATCATCGCGCTGATCCCGCTGGCCCTGCGCGGGGTGCAGTACAAGCCGAGCTCGGCCTCCAACCTGCTCAGCCGGAACCTCTACCTCTACGGAGTGGGCGGCGTCATCGCCCCCTTCATCGGCATCAAGGTCATCGACCTTCTCATCCAGTTCATTCCGGGGATCTCCTGATGAGCACATGTCCCGTCTGGCTCCGCCAGCACCTCGCAGCACTTCGTGCCCTGCTCGTCCTCACCGTGATCTGCGGTCTCGCCTACCCGCTGGCCGTGACGGCCGTGGCGCAGATTCCGGGCCTGAAGGACAAGGCCGAAGGCTCCTACCTCAGCCTCAACGACAAGCAGGTCGGGAGTGGCCTGCTCGGGCAGAGCTTCACCGACAAGGACGGCAACGCCCTCAACCAGTACTTCCAGAGCCGCCCGTCCAACGCCGGCGACGGCTACGACCCGACCGCCACGTCCGCGAGCAACCTCGGCCCGGAGAGCATCGTCGACACCCTCCCGGACCCCGCGCTGGTCAAGGCGGGCAAGGAGGACAAGAACGCTTCCGAGAGCCTGCTGACCACGGTCTGCGGACGGAGCGTCGCGGTCGGCACGCTCGAGGGGGTGGACGGCTCCCGCCCGTTCTGCACCAAGGCCGGGGTCGGCGCGGTCCTGTCAGTGATCGGCCCGCGTGACGCCTCGGGCATCGTGTCGGCTCCGACCAGGGTGATCAGCGTCAACGAGGCCTGCCCGGCCGTCCCGTTCCTCGCGACGTACCAGGGCGTCAAGGTCGAGTGCAACACCTACGGCACGGACTACTCGACCGGCCAGATCGTCCCGATCAAGGGCGACGCCGTGACGAAGGTCCCCGCCGACGCCGTCACCGCCGGCGGCAGCGGGCTCGACCCGCAGATCTCGGTGGCCTACGCCGACCTGCAGGCCCCCCGGGTTGCCAGGGCCCGGGGGATCGCCGCGGACAGGGTCCGAGATCTGATCAAGGACAACACCACGGGCCGTGCCCTCGGCTTCATGGGCGACCCCGTGGTCAACGTCCTCAAGCTCAACCTCGCCCTCGACAAGACCAAGGGCTGAGCGCGATGAGCCGGGGGCAGCTCCGCATCTACCTGGGGGCCGCCCCCGGTGTCGGCAAGACCTACGCGATGCTGGCGGAGGGCCGACGCAGGATCGAACGCGGAACCGATGTCGTGATCGGAGTCGTCGAGACCCACAACCGGGCCCGCACGACCGAGGCCCTCGAGGGACTCGAGCAGGTTCCCCGGCGCGCCATGACCTACCGCGGCTCGGCCTTCAGCGAGCTGGATGTGGACGCCGTTCTCGCGCGCGCCCCGGAGATCGCCCTGGTCGACGAGCTCGCGCACACCAACATTCCCGGCAGCCGCAACGACAAGCGCTGGCAGGACGTCGAGGAACTTCTCGACGCGGGGATCGACGTCATCTCGACCGTCAACGTCCAGCACCTGGAGTCGCTCAACGACGTCGTCGAGCAGGTCACCGGCATCCCGCAACGGGAGACTCTCCCCGATGAGGTGGTCCGCCGCGCCGACCAGGTCGAGCTGGTCGACATGGACCCCGAGGCTCTGCGGCGCCGGATGGCGCACGGCAACATCTATGCCCCGGAGAAGGTCGACGCGGCCCTGTCCAACTACTTCCGGGTCGGCAACCTCACCGCGCTGCGAGAACTCGCGCTGCTCTGGCTCGCGGGCAAGGTCGACGACCAGCTCGACCGCTACCGTGCCGCACACGGAATCGAGGGGACCTGGGAGGCCCGCGAGCGCGTGGTGGTCGCCCTGACGGGCGGCCCCGAAGGCGACACCCTGATCCGCCGGGCCGCCCGGATCGCGGCCAGGACCAAGAGCGCGGACCTGCTGGCCGTCCACGTCATCCGGGGTGACGGGCTGGCCGGCGGTCAGCCCACGCACCTCGCCCGGCAACGCGAGATCATCGAAGGGCTCGGCGGCACCTACCACCAGGTCGTCGGCGACGACGTGGCACGGTCCCTGCTGGAGTTCGCGCGTGCGGTCAACGCCACCCAGCTGGTGATGGGCGTGACCCGCCGCAACCGGTTCGCGCAGCTGTTCTCCCCGGGGGTGGGCGTCACCACGACGGCGCTGTCGGGCTCCATCGACGTGCACATGGTCACGCACGAGCAGATGCGGCGTGGCCTGCGCCGGAGCGTTCAGGGCCGGCAGGGCCTCCCGATCGGCCGCCGCATCGGTGCGTTCCTGCTTTCGTTGATCGGCCTGCCGTTCCTGACCTTCCTCCTGGCCGAGAGCCGCGATGAGCTGTCGTTGCCCACCGACATCCTGTTCTTCCTCGGGGCGGTGGTCGGTATCGCCCTGATCGGCGGTCTGTGGCCCGCGCTGTTCACCGCGGTCGCCGGCTTTCTGCTCCTCAACTTCTACTTCACCCCACCGCTGCACATGTACACCGTTGCCGAGCGGGAGAACCTCGTCGCGCTCATCGTGTTCGTGCTGGTCGGCGTCGGTGTGAGCACGGTCGTCGACCTGGCCGCCCGCCGGTCCCGGGAGGCCGCCAGGCTCGGCGCGGACGCGGAGGTGCTGTCGGCTCTGGCGGGCAACATCCTGCGTGGGGAACACGCCATCGACACCCTGCTGGAACGGCTCAGGGAGACCTTCGGGCTGACCTCGGTGACCCTGCTGGAGCGCCCGGCTGAAATGCCGGTGACCCCGGGCCGCCACCGTGACCCGGCGAGTTGGCGGATCGTCACGACCGTGGGCGGCCGGCCCTGCACCATGCCGGAGGAGAGCGACACCGAGATCCCGGTCGGCGACGACCTGACCCTGGCGATCAGAGGCCTGACCCTGCAGGCCAGCGACCGGCGGATCCTGGAGGCTTTCGCGGTCCAGGCCGCCGGGGCGCTCAGGCACCAGCGGCTGGAGGCCGAGGCCGACAAGGCCCGCCCGCTCGAGGCCGCGGACCGGATGCGCACCGCACTGCTCAACGCGGTCAGCCATGACCTCCGCACCCCCCTGGCTTCGGCCAAGGCCGCCGTGGAGAGCCTGCGCAACACCGAGATCGCCTGGACGCCTGCGGAGAGGTCGGAACTGACCGACACCGCGAGCGAGTCGCTGGACAAGCTCGACCGGCTGGTGGCGAACCTGCTCGACATGAGCCGTCTCCAAGCGGGAGCACTGGGCATCGACCTGCAACCGCTGTCCCTGTCCGAAATGGTCCCCCTGGCGCTGGACGACCTGGGCGAGGCAGCGCGGGTGGAGCTTCCCGCCGACCTGCCGGAGATCGAAGCCGACCCCGCCCTGCTCGAACGGATCCTGGTCAATCTGATCTCCAATGCGCTGCGTCACAGCCCGTCCGGCGAGCAGGTCCTGATCACCGCGGGCGCCATCCGGGACCGGGTGGAACTGCGGATCGCCGACCGGGGCCCGGGGATCCCGGCCGTCGACCGGGAGCGGGCGTTCCTGCCGTTCCAGCGGCTGGGGGACACCGACAACCACACCGGCGTCGGTCTGGGCCTGGCCCTGGCCCGGGGCCTGACCGAGGCGATGGGAGGTGAACTCATCCCTGAGGACACCCCTGGCGGCGGCCTCACCATGATCGTCTCCCTGCCCGCCTACAGCCTGAACGGAGCACCATGAGCCGAGTGCTGGTCGTCGACGACGAACCGCAGATCCTGCGGGTGCTGCGATCGACCTGAAGGCCCGTCACCACGACGTGGAGGTCGCGGGCGAGTGGCATCCTGATCTGGTCGTTGTCGACCTCGCCCGACCTCGAGGCCTTCCCCTCCTGGCACACCGCTCCCGCGGCTGACCCGGGCCCGTTTGGCCACTTCTGGACCGCGCTCATGGGACGCGCCGCCGAATTCGAGGACAATGATGCAAGATCTTTCGCGATCTCCGGCGGGGATGACACAAACGTCCGTGTCAGGCGCGGCAATTGACGAGCGGATCCGTGAATACAAATGAAAACTCCGGATCATATTCTCTGAGATCGGCGCGTGGGTTATCGTGTTCCGAGGGCAGAGTTAGGGGTCTGCATGTCATGGTCGGCTGTCCGATTCGTGATCGGTACGACCCTCGGGTTGGTGGTCGTCGTGCTTTCGGCGGTGTCCGCCCGCGCCGACCCCGCGGGTGACGCGCGACTGGTCTACTGCTCCGAGAGCGGGAACCACGATGCCGTCGTGACCGCCGCGATCGCCCTCGGAACCGTTCTCCCCGGTGCGGCGGCCGACCGGATCAGCCCGAGCGCGAAGGGGGTGCCCGGGGATCTGAAGTTCGACGCCTGGCGGCATTCTCGAGCCGCCGAATTCGAACGGGCGTGTGCCGCCCTCATCGCCCAGCGGAAGCTGCCCGTCGTGAAGTCGGAGCCTGGGCTGCTCAACCAAACACTCAAGCAGTTCGTGGCCCTTCCCTCAGTCGTTCTCGGTGCACTTCTCGCCTGGTTCGGGACGTCACTCGCCGCCGGCGGCGCCCATCGTGACAAGCGTTCGAACGACTTTCATCTGGCGGTCTCCGCCTATGTTCTGAGTTGCCGGACCTGCCTCGTCGCCTGGCGGCAGGGGAACGGCCGGGCGGCGGAGAAGCAGATGGAGGCGCCGCTCGCCACGCTCGTCGCCGAACTGCGGTTGTGCGGAACCCGCCACCGTACCTGGCGGATGCCCGCCCTGCTGGAGGGGCGTGTGGTCGTGTTCGACGCGGACCTGCGCGGTGACTGGGCGCAGGAGGAGAGGGATCGCCCGGGCAATGTGGAGCTGCGGTTGGAGCAGCTCACCATCCTGCACAGCGAGCTGACCTGGGTCGCAGCCGCTATTTCCGCTCCCCGCCGCAGCTGGCTGCGGATGCGGGCGACGCCGAGGGGTGCACCGACATGAGCCCGCTGACGCCCGACGCCGCCGTGTCGGCTCAGTACCGGAACCCGTTCGAATACCCGGGGTACGCCGGGGAGCCGGCCCCCGCTCTCGACTGTCCTTGCGAGAGCCGCGAGACCTGCGACCACTATCTCGATGTCGACTCCCACCACGAGCAGCTCGAGCTGTTCGACAGGATCCTGGCCGACGCGGTGGCGGGCTTGGATCAGCGCGGGCTGTTCGTTCCCGTGGGCGGTCCCCAACTGTCCGGACGCACCTCACTGATCAACAGATGCGCCCGGATGGTGCAGAGCGGAGAGGGCGGCCCGCGCTGGGCGGTGTACGACCTGACCGGTGTGGCCAAGGGGTCGCTCACCTCCGACCGGAGACTCGAAAAGATCGCCAACACCTTCCTGTCGAGACTGCGGGTTCCGTCGAACTTCTATGCGGACCAGCTGCAACTCCTGCCGGATTCGGTGACCTCCCTGGACGATCTCCTCGAATCCGTCAGCAACCTGCTGCCGACCGGGCAGGCGCTCATCCTCAAGATGCCACCCGCCCTGATTCCGCCCGATATCGCGGGATACTGGGCGGCGACGAAGAAGAAAATGGTCGTCTTTGCCCAATGCGCGAATAGTGAAGTGTCCGAACTGGCCCGGACACTGAAGTCCGACGGAGATACCAAGACCCTTTACCTGAAGACGGACGTGCTCAGGGCCGGTGACGTGAGAAAGCTCCTCGCCGCCAGGACGGAGAGTGGTGGGGCCGGTGTGGACTTCCCCGAAGTCGACTACGATTCCCTTCTGGAATCTGCGGGGGCACTCTTCCAGACGGTCGGTTCCACCCAGACCTTTCTGTTCCGTTTCTATGAGCGATATCGAAATCGCACCTGGGATCCGGAACAGAAAATCGGTGAAGCGGAAATCAGCGAGTTCATTTTTGAAGTTTTGTCCACGGCCGCGCAGGAGGGGTAGGTTTTATGACCATCGGAAGCGCCGAACCGGTTCCGCCGCTCGACGACAATCCCTTCCCGCCCAATGCGGCGGCAGAGGTCCTGGGCGGCGATGAGGCCGTCACCGTGACGACCAACGCGGTGGACCGGGCTCTCCGGCACTGGCGGGCCTACCGGGACGGGGCGGGTGGCCAGGGCAGGGTGATCGCGCTGCTCGGCGAGCAGGGCACCGGAAAGACCCACATCGCCTCCCGCATCCTGCACGAGGTCCGAGAGCTTCCGGGAGGCGACGCCCAGGAGATCTATGTCCAGGCTCAGTGGGGCGGTTTCCGCAACACCTACACCGGGGCCTTCCTCAACTGGTTCCGGCCCCCGGACATCCTGCGGCGGCTGCGCGAGTACTACGCGAATATCATCGCCGACTCCCTCGGCGCCTCCGGTTTCCCCGAGCGGGCCACGCAGCGGCTGCGGGACGGGATGGTCGATCCGCAGCGGTTCGTCACCGAGTTCGGGCTCCCCGAGAGCGACTATCTCGAGCTGTTGAATGCGGATCTCGCGGACGTCACCCGCAACAAGGAGTTCGGCGCGGCCTTCACCCTCCTGCTGCGCGGTGATCTGAAGAGCCAGGTGGCGGAGTGGCTGCGCGGCGAGGACCCGGACCATCTTCTCCAGGAGCGGGGCATCACCACCCGGATCGGCACGGCGGGCGAGGCGCTGGACGCGATGGGGGTGCTGACGCTGCTCTACCACGGCCGGGCGCGCCGGTTCGTTCTCGTGCTGGATGAGATGGACCGCGTCCTGCCCAGCGCGAGCCCGCCGGACGAGGAGACGCTCGAGGCCTTCCGCAAGTTCCTCAAGTTGATGGTCGAGAAGGGCGTCTTCCTGGTGCTCGCCGGTCTGCCGGAGCTCATTACGGCCATGGGACCGGTGCTCAAGGAACGCCTCAGCGAGGAGATCAGGGTGGGTCAGTTCACCTCGATCGAGGCGAGGGAACTGGTCGAGCTGAGCATGGCCCGTACCCACTACGGTCACGGCCTCGGCCCGTTCAGCGACGAGATCGTCGACTACATCGTCGAACTGACCGGAGGCAATGCCCGGCAGGTGATCCAGCTGTGCCACAGCTGCTACCAACAGTCCCGGGAGACCCGCGAGGTCACCGAGACGATGGTGGACCTGGCGGCCAAGGGCAAGGTCACGCTGATCGAGCCCGCGCAGCTGCACCAGATCGTCCAGGACCGCCTGCGTCGGCTGGGCCGGACCGAGTTCGACACCGGTCATCCGATCGGCGGCCCCAACGGGCCACGGGCCGACATCTGGATCCCCGCCTACGGCAGCGGCGTCGCACTGATGCTCTCCGGAGCTCTGGTGAAAGCGGGCCCCGCCGGCGCGCTGGCCGAACGCGCCCGGCAGATCAAGGCAGCGGACCCGCGGTGCCTGACCCTGCTCATCGTCGCCGGCTATGTCTCCCGGCCGGCGTTCGAGGCGCTGGCCGGGTCGTTCAGCGAAGGGCCACTGGGTTACACCGACGACCGGTTCGCCGAGGACTTCGCCCATGCCCTCAGCCGACTCGAGCAGCGGATGGAGGTCGGCGACGTCGATGCTCTGCGCGTGGTGCGCACCGGGCTCTCCCAGTTGACGATCGCCCAGGCCACGACCCAGAACTTTCTGGAGAATCTGGCGTCGGAGGTGAGGTCTCTGCAGGTCACCTCGGGACAGCAGCTGGCGACGGTGCAGCGGGAGTTGCAGGAGGGACCGGCCCTGCCAGAACGGGTCGAGGAGGTCTTCCGGCGGGTTCTGACGGAGCTGCGTGATCTGTTCTATCTCGGAGCGGCTCTGGGTGAGGCATTCGGCGGGGAGCCGGGAGCTGCGGCCACCCTGCTGCAACGGATGACCGTCGATGCGGACAAGGCCCGCGCCATCGGCGTCGCCTACCTGGCCGAACAGGTGATCGTTTCTTTCCGTGAAGCTGTTCTGGCCTGGTTCGGCGAGCCGCCCGGCCAGGACCCGGCGGTCCGGGACGATCGCCTGAAAGCGCTGTGCCGTAACTGCGACACCGCCCTGGAATACCTTCCACTCAACGCGCTCAACGCTCTGAGCGGGCCGGCTTCGTGGTCAGTCGGACACTCGGATGTGCTGGATGAGGCGCTTCTTCCACGTCGGCGGGGCGACCTCTACGGGCTTCTGGACGATCTGGGTGCGCACGTCATGGAGGCCGTCCGCGCTGTGCTGAGCGAAGGCGGATGACCGTCGGTAGGCGGCATTGCTCGCCAGATAGAGCAGATTGATCACCAGGACCGCGGGACCGACGATGGCCACGGTGCCCCGGAATGACGGTTCCAGCACCAAGGCCAGCACGATCGCGGTGATCCCGTTCTGTTGCGCGAGCGCGAGCAGGCTCCGGTCGGCTCGGCCGTAGGCACGGGTCAGCGGGACACTCACCACCGCATGGGCGGCGAAAGCGGCGACGCCGAGGACCAGACCGCGCAGCGGGGACACCCCGAGGGTCAGCACGGTGCCCAGCAGGAACGCAGACCCGGCGAAGGCGAGATCCACCACGATCGCCAGCAACCGGCCGAAGGCTTGCGGCCGCCCCCGGAAAGCCGGCCGCACCACCAGCCCGATGAGGGCCACCGCGAGCATCCAGAACCGCCAGACCGCGACGGCGACGACAGCCGGCACCAGAAGCCAGGCGGCCTTGTGGCGGCCCGCCCGGGTGCGGGGCAGGTGGAAGAGCACGATCGCGACCGCTGCGAGCAGCAGACTGCCGCCGAGGCCGATGAAGAACATGCCCGGTCCGCCGGGCTCGACGGATGTCTTGTCGGCCGCGGGCCGCAGGGCGACGGCGAGACCCGCGGCATAGACGGTGAGCAGGGTGGTCACGGGATCGTCGAAGGAAGCCCACGCCAGCAGCAGTGACCTCCCGCGCGGGGACAGCTTCGACGAGCGGCCCAGTGCCACCACCGACAGCGGGTCGATCTGTGCCACCGCGATGCCCAGCACCAGCAGGTGTGGTTCCCCGAAGGCGAGGACCATGATGCCGCCGATCAGCAGCGCCTTGGCCACCACGCCGACCGTCACGGCGAGCACCACCGTGCCGACCTGGCCGTGCAGTTCGTCCCAGTCGATGCCGTGGGTGCTGCCGTACAGGCCGACGGCGAGCAGGGCAGAGACGGCGATGAGGTAGGGGCGCTCGTCGAGGACCTGACCGGTGAATCCGGTGACCTCGCCGATGAGGATCCCGAACGCCACGGCGCCGAGGACGAACGTGAACCTTCTGATCATCTGCGGGTCCTCATCGTAGCGGCGACGAGCAGCAGACGCCTTTGTCCACCGCAATTTTAGCCCCTGCGGGCCGCCGCGGCGAGGGTTGCGAGTTTTTGGTCTGACTGACTCACTTTCTTCTGATTGAGTGTCACTCCGACCAGGAATTCTGTGGCGTTGAGCCGGTAGTAATAGACCGCTCCCTGCTCGACGTCCAGCACGGCGCGCAGCAGCCGGCCGCGCATCACCTGCCGGGTGAGCTGACTGAACTGGTTGCGAAGGGTCGACAGGTCCGTCGCCATCCGCCGGTAGAACGCCCGTGGCCCGCTGGGCGGGCTGAAAGGGGAACGGTGTCGCGCGGCTTCGGGGTGTTCCAGAAGATCGGTCTCCACGAGGAGCCGGCCGTCCCGGACATGGGCGAGATAATGTAGTTCATCGGGATCTAGTAGGTCGCGGAGCTTTTCGGCGTACGGGCTTTCACCGGTGTCCCAGAAATAGACCTCGGACCTCGCATTGCCGGGACTTCGCCCGGCCGCCGGCGCGGGGCTGGCGACCGTGGGCTGTGCGGTGATCCAGCCGCCGAGATTGGCCGGGGGCAGCCCGAGCTCGTCCCGCAGGGTCTCGGCGAGGTCGCTGACGACCTTGTCGGCCTCCCGGACCAGTTCGACGTCCGGCAGCGGCACCGGGGGAACCTGGGTGGCTGAGCCGAAGACCATGCCGAGGATGTAGTTGCGCGGGGTCACCGCGGCGCTCAGGAGGGCGCCCTGCTCGGTGTGGAGGACCATCCGGATCAGTCGGCCGGTGTCGGCGTCCTCAAGGTAGTTGTCCATCCGCATCATCTCGAAGGCCAGTTGCTTGGCCACGTCACGACAGGTGGCGAGCCGTCCGGGACCGGTACTCCACTCTGGGCCGGCGTCCGCCGGCCTCTCGGCCGAGACCTCGTAGACGCCGCGGTTGTACTTGGCCAGCTGATGCGGCGCTCCCGGAAGGTTCAGCGCCCTCCTGATGATGTGGTCCTCGTCGCTGTCGGGCATTCCGCTCATGCGTTCCACTCGCCCCCGGGACTCGTGTCGGGTCTCCTCCATTGCGTTCCTTCTCCTCTCACGCCGTGTCACAGGACCATCAGGTCCAGCTGGATGGTGTTTCGCACGCTCCCGCCGGAACGGAGGATCCTCAGGGCCTCGGTTGCGGTCTCGGTGTAGGGGTGGGAACGGCCGAGCGTCTCGGTGGAGTCATCATGGGCCTGCTCGCAGAGCCGTTCGCACTCGTCCCGCCGGCCGAGGGCGTCCAGGCAGGACGCCAGAGTGAGGCGCGCCGCGATCGTCCAGGGGTGGCAGTCGCCGAGAGCGGCCTCGAGCGCGCCGAGAGCGGCCTCGATCTCGGTCAGGGCCGCCTCGTTCTGTCCGGACCCCAGAAGGAAGGCGCCGAGGTCGAGACGGCAGACGTGGACGAAGGGATGCCCGGGGGAGTAAACGACGCTCAGCCGCTCGAGGCAGGCGCGCGCGCTCTGCTCGGCCTGCTGCCATCTGCCGTCCTGCGCATCGCCGATCGCCAGGCTCAGCTCGGCGGCGAGGGTCTCGGGGTGGTCCGGCCCTTGCGAGCCGAGGAACCTGAGCCGGACCTCCCTCATCCGGGCCGACGACGGGTCGACCAGCGATGACCGTCTGCTGGCCGCTTCCAGCTGGCGGTAGAGGACGGCCTGGCTGTGCATCAGCCGGAGGAGGACGCCCGGATTCGGGTCCTTCATGTCCTTGGCCTGCTGGATGAAGCCACGCAGCCTGTCCTGGGCCTCGTCGTACTG
>JBDSTJ010000305.1:0-2639 GCA_039928335.1 Streptosporangiaceae bacterium
CGGCGTTGTGCTCGGGCTCGGTTCGGGGCTCGGCCCTGAGGGCGAGCCGGTGGGACCTCCGGTGGGCGACGGTATGGGCGACGGCTCGATCGGGGGCACGACCGGCCGCCAGGTGACCGTGACCGTCCGCCCTCCCACCTCGATCGTGCCTTCGCCCCGGGAGCGGGGGTTGCGGAAGACCCGCACCTGCAGCGTCGCGGTCTGGTCCTTGCTGAGTCTGCCCGAGTGCACTGACAGTCCGATGGGCCCGCGCACCGAGGCCCGCCAGACCAGGGGACCGCCGGTGGCCTCGAGGATCACCGTTCCGCTCATGCCCGTACCGAGGTCCAGGTAGCCGGGCGAGACCAGCAGCCGCCCGGGTCCACCGGGAGGCGCGTCGGTCCCGCCCTGCGACTCGGTCTGCCTGATGTGCTTCGGCGGCGAGGGCAGCGCGGTGTTCGGCGCGGCCGAGCCCTGGGCGCCGAGCGGATAGGTCACTGAGATCGGCGGCCGGTCCAGGCTCTCAGCGAAGACGGAGCCCGCCCTCGACGGCGCGGCGCTCACCGAACTCCGCGCCGTCCCGGCGACCGTCCGCGCGACCTCGGGGTCGCTGTCGACCGCCCAGCGCGCGGCCGAGGCCGCCGCACCTGCCGCGAGGACAAGCGCGAGCGAGGCCATCATGGTCCGGGTGGGCCTACCTACCGGGGCCGGCCCGGCACGCCTGGCCTGCGACGGGAAACCGGCCGGGGTGAACTCGGTAATCCGGGTGGCGACGAACAGCCGGTAGCTGACGAGTTCCGGATCGGTGAAACAGCTCAACACCCGCAGCCGGAGCGAGGCGGGCGGGACCGCCCGGGGAAGCAACCCGAGCACCTTGGCGGGCGAGACCGCCGACGCCGGCCTGAGCGCGGCGCAGACCGGGCAGCACACCGCGTGGGCCAGCAGCGCCTCGCGCGTCGCGTGGTCGAGTTCGCCGGTCCTGTCCCGCAGGATGACGGCCCGCTCCGCGCAACCGTAGGGGCTGCGGCGGGCGAGGATCTGGACGGCGAAAGCCGTGGTCAGCTCCTCGCCCGCCTGGAGGAGCAGGTTCTCGGTGTCGCGGACCGGCAGATCGAGGACGGCGGCGACCTCGGCGGCCGGGAGGTCGTGCCGGGTCCGCAGTTCCAGGAGTTCGCGGGAGAGCCCGGACAGGGCGCGGGCGGTGTTCCACGCCATGACGCGCTGGTCCACGTCGTCCTGGTCGTGGGTGGCGATCGGGAGGTCCGGCTGGATGCCGGGCATCGGCCGGCGGCGGTCGCACTCGAGTCTGGCGATGGCGTAGAGCCAGGGCCTGAACCTGTCGGGGTCCCGGAGCCGGTCGATATGGGCCTCGGCGACGATGAACGTGTCCCTGAGCGCGACCTGGGCGGCGTCACGCCCGAGCAGCTGGGACCAGCAATAGGCATAGAGGGGCACTGCGTGGGCGGCATAGACGGCCGCGAGCGTACCGGGATCTCTTGATCTCAGAGATTCGACCAGGAGGCGGTCATTCATGAAACAGAAGTTAAAGCTTCTCCCTTGTTCTCCTCTACCGGTTCAGGGTCTTGTTATGAGATGTCTCGCTTGTCCACTACCAGCGGATTAATGCTTTAAGTACTTGCCTGACTACACCCATTCATCCCCGGGAAGATCTCCTCGGCGATCGCTGCGATCGTCAGCACCTGGGCACTGGTGAAAATGACCGGACGTCCTTTGACGAATGTGGTCACGTCGCTCCCGCGATGGAACACCACCCCGCCGTACTCGATCCCCTCGGCCGGCACCCGCCCCGCCTGGACCGCCACCACGGCGGCGACCTCGACGTCCCTGTCGAGCTCCGCCGACAGCATCCGCGCGACCACAAGCGCGGCCAGCGCGGCCGTCGACTCCAGCCCGGAGACGGCGTCGCCGCCCGCCCACAGCCGGCCCTCGTCGGCCCAGAGCCGGGCACCGCGGCGCACTCTGCGGCTCACGACCGCATAGACCCCGGTCAGCCCGATCACGAGATGGTCGAGGTTGGTCTCCGGCAGGCCCTGCAGCGACCGGTCGTGCAGCACCCGGTAGGCCCTCGGGTCCAGTGCGGCCAGGCTCCGCGCCGTCCGCCGCTCGGCCAGCGCCCCGCGCCGCCAGTCGCCCGCCGGCCCCGGTCGGATTCGCCGGTGCACCAGATGTGCCGCGCAGACCGCGACACCGAGCACCGCCCCGACCGGCCAGGAAGCCAGCCCGCCGACGACCACCAGTGCGGACACGCCCAGGGCGAGCGAGACCACCGCGCCCTCGGCCGGCCGGGCGTCCGACAGCGCACGATAGCGGGCCAAGGCCGAAGCCCCCGCTTCTCCCACGTCCGAACGCCGCACCGCCACCAACTCCCCTCAGGTGCCAAGAGTCGTGCCCACGGCCCCAACCTTCAAGGACTTCGACCACGGCGAGCGGTTTCTCTCATCTCAGAGCTCCTATATCCGGCCAAGTATCCCGCCCGGTTGACACTGTCACTGTGACAGTGTCATCATTACAGCATGACTTCATGGACTCTCACCGAGCTGGCCGCGCAGGCCTCGGAGGCACTCGCCGCCGAGCCCGGCCGGGTCAACGGCCGGGTTCAGGAGGTGCCCAACGAACGCCTCATCCGCTGGTACACCACG
>JBDSTJ010000306.1:0-2897 GCA_039928335.1 Streptosporangiaceae bacterium
GGCGGCAATGCGACATAGAGGTGCAGACCCGCGGAGATCCCGGAGATCCGGGCCCCGGGCAGGTGCTCCTCCAGCGCCGTGACCAGCGCGTCCCGCCGGGCCCGGTAGGTGCGGCGCATCAGGCGGAGCTGCCGGTCGTAGGCGCCGGTGGCGATCAGGTGGGCCAGCGCATGCTGTTCGATCACCGGTGAACCCAGGTCGGTCTCGGCGCGGAAGTTCGCGACGGCGTCCGCCAGGGCCGGCGGTGCGGCCATCCAGCCGAGCCGCAGCGCCGGGGCGAGCGCCTTGCTGACCGAGCCGAGCAGCACGACCCGGTCGGCGTCCACGCCCTGCAGGCAGCCGACCGGCTCCCGGTCGTACCGGAACTCCGCGTCGTAGTCATCCTCGATGATCACCCCATCCACGGCCCGCGCCCAGGCCAGCAGCTCCGCCCGGCGGCCCGGCGACAGGACCACCCCGGTGGGGAACTGGTGGGCGGGGGTGACCAGAACCGCGCGTGCGGTGGTCGAGGCCAGGGCCGCCACGTCGATACCCTCCGCGTCGACCGGCACCTGGACCAGAGGCACCCGCGCGGCCGCCAGCATCGGGAGCTGCCGGGAGCTGGTGGGGTCCTCGATCGCCAGGGTCCGGCCGAGCACCCGGACCACGGTCGACAGCCCGTGCGCCACCCCACCGGTGATCACGATCTGCGCGGGCGTGGTGACCGCCGACCGCACCCGGCCCAGGTAGGCGGCGAGCTCGGTGCGCAGGGCCGGCACCCCGGCCGGGTCGGGATAGGCCAGTCCGGTGTGCGGCAGCGTCCGCAGCACGTGCTTGACCGCGCTCAGCCAGCGTTCGCGCGGGAACGCCGACAGGTCCGGCCGTCCCAGCCGCAGGTCGTAGGCGACCGGGGCCTCCGCGCCGGGTCCGGCCCCGGTTCCGGTGCGGCCTGCGGCGGGGGTGGCAGGGATCATCGCGACCCGGGTGCCGTCGCCGGGCCGGGCGGTCAGGAAGCCCTCGGCGACCAGTTGCTCGTAGGCGGCGACCACGACGCCCCTGGAGACGCCCAGGTCCAGACCCAGCTCCCTGGACGAGGGGAGCCTGGTGCCGCCGCCGAGCCGCCTGTCGCGGATGGCCAGGCGCAGCTCGGCGGCGACCTGCCCGGCCAGTCGGCCCGCCGAGCGGTCGAGGGTGAGGAAGAGGTCAGCCATCCCAATGGTCCAAGATTGTAGGAGTTTGATGGTCCTGTTTTACGGACCATTGAGGCCCTAGCGTCCCATGTCATGGACCTCGCCACCAGACCGGTCACCGTTCCGGATCACAGCACCAGGACCGCCGCGATCGGCGCGATCGCGGCGATGTGCACCGTCGGCTCGCTCACCGCAATCTCCGCGACCATCGGCGACTACCCCTTCTACGGCGGCCAGGCCGTGCGCTACGGCGTCGCCGCCCTGATCCTGCTGCTGATCGCCAGGCTGCGCCGGGTCCCGCTGCCCCGGCTCGGCACCCGCGACCTGGCCCTGCTCACCGGCCTCGCCGCGACCGGGCTCGCCGGATTCAACCTCTGCCTCGTCGAGGGGGCAAAGCACGCCAGCCCCGCCACGATCGGGACCGTGGTCGGCGCCGCGCCGATCCTGCTGGCCCTGGCCGGCCCGCTCCAGCAGCGCCGCCGCCCCTCTCCCCGGATCGTCGGCGCGGCCGTGCTGGTGGCCGCCGGGGCGGCCCTGGCCAACGGGCTCGGCAGCGGCAGCGGCACCGGCCTGCTCTGGGCTCTGGGCGCACTCGGCGGCGAGGCCTGCTTCGCGCTGCTGGCCGTGCCCCTGCTTCCCCGGCTCGGCCCGATCCTGGTCTCGGCCTATGCCGCCGCGATCGCCGTCCCGATGCTCCTGGCCGTGGGCCTGTGCACGGACGGCACCGTCCTGCTGCGGGTGCCGACCACGGCCGAGGCGGCGGCGTACACCTACATCACCCTGGTCGTCACCGTCGGGGCGTTCCTGCTCTGGTACGGCAGTCTCGCCCGGCTCGGAGCGGAGCGGGGCGGTCTGTTCACCGGGGTGATCCCGATCGCCGCCGCCCTGTCGACCATGGTCCTGGGCCTCGGGGTGCCGTCCGCCGCCGACTTCGCCGGGGCCGGCCTGGTCGGTCTGGGGGTCGGCATCGGCCTCCGGCCCTGAACGCGTACCCTGAGTCGGTCTGCCGTCGCGAAAGAGGATCTTGAGATGCCGGAGTTCGAGTACACCGACCTGCTTCCGCTCGGCCAGGACACCGAGACGGAGTACCGGCTCCTGACGACCGAGGGCCTCAGCACCGTCGAGGCGGCCGGCCGCATCTTCCTCCGGGTCGAGCCCGAGGCCCTGCGGCTGCTCACCGAGACCGCGATCCACGACATCTCCCACCTGCTGCGGCCCGCCCACCTCGCCCAGCTGCGCCGGATCCTCGACGACCCCGAGGCCTCCCCCAACGACCGGTTCGTCGCCCTGGACCTGCTCAAGAACGCGAGCATCGCCTCCGGCGGTGTCCTGCCGATGTGCCAGGACACCGGCACCGCGATCGTGATGGGCAAGCGCGGCCAGAACGTGCTGACCGACGGCCGCGACGAGGCGCACCTGTCGCACGGCGTGTACGACGCCTACACCCGGCTCAACCTGCGCTACTCCCAGATGGCCCCGGTGACCATGTGGGAGGAGCGCAACACCGGCACCAACCTGCCCGCCCAGATCGAGCTGTACGCCACCGCCGGCGGGGCCTACAAGTTCCTGTTCATGGCCAAGGGCGGCGGCAGCGCCAACAAGTCCTACCTGTTCCAGGAGACCAAGGCCGTCCTGAACCCCCAGCGGATGATGTCCTTCCTCGAAGAGAAGATCCGCGCCCTCGGCACGGCCGCCTGCCCGCCGTACCACCTGGCGATCGTCGTCGGC
>JBDSTJ010000307.1:0-8502 GCA_039928335.1 Streptosporangiaceae bacterium
ACGGGCTGTCAAGCGAGCGCGGCGATGGCCCTCAGGATGAGGCGCCGAGCCGTCTCGTCCCGGGCTGAGAGTGCCGTCAGCTCGGAGTAGGCCCGTTGGTAGGGCTCGACCTCGCTGGGCTGCGTGATGGTGATCTCCGCTGTGAGGAGTTCGGTGATGACTCGGTCGGAGTCGTAGATCCAGAAGCCGTTGAGAGGCCAGATCGAGGTGCGGTCTGCTTCTCGCGGAATGATCCCGAGTGAGACGTTGGGCCAGGACATCACGGTCAGCAGGTAGGCCAGTTGCTCGGCCAGTACGTGCTGGTCCAGGCCGTAGCGGGTGTAGAGCGCGTTCTCCTCGATGAGCACGGCGAAGGTTCGCTTGCCTTCGGTGACGACTTTGCGGCGCTCAATCCGAGCCTTAACGGCTTCGCCGACGTCGTCGGGGATTCGGTTGAAGTGGACGATGGCCTGGAGGACCGCCCTGGCGTAGCCGGGGGTCTGGAAGAGGCCGGGGATGATGGAGGACTCGTAGATGTGGAACCTCGTCGTGCGCTCCCAGAGCGGCACGTAGGACTGCTGGACTCGCTTCATGCCCTCACGTCGTCGGCGCTTCCATTCCATGTACGACGAGGTGACGGCGAGTCCGGTCGCGATCAGGTTTTCTGTCTCCTCCGGCCCGACATCGCACAGGTCGCACCAGATCCGGATGTCTTCGACCGAGGGTGAGGTTACGCAGTGTTCGAGCTTGGAGACCTTCGTCTGGTGCCAGCCGGCCAGCCGTGCGAGGCGGGTCGTGGTCATCCTTTCGGGCTCGACGACGCGGAGCCGAATCTCGCGAAGTCGATCGGCCAGCCCTTTACGGGCCTGGTGAACGCTGGGGTCAGCAGAAGGCATCGGGTAGAGGGTCAGCCGTGATCAGATTTGGTAGGTCTCGTGCGGGGTAGCGCGGCTCCATACGGCCTCGAAGGCGTCCGCGCAGAGTTCGATCACCGTTGGGTCGTCGGTGAACTGCGCTCCGGTGGGCCGTCCCTCCCCGTCAAAGACGTTGAACATCACTCGCTCGGAGTCGACGAGCCAGAAGTCGTTGCCGGGCAGGCGGAGATCTGATGCAAGGTCGCGCGGCAGCCATCTCAGCGTCTCGCCGTGTTCGGCGCCCTGATGCCCGAGGGCGTGAAGGAGTCGGGTGTAGTCGGTGGGCGGGGTCGAGAACACGCGGGCTCTCCGCATCGTGACGCCACGTGTGGTCGTCGCGGTGGTGAGGTCCCAGTAGGGGCTCGGCTCGGCTTCGAGCCGCGTGGACTTGCCCGCGTCGAGCCAGCGCTTCCAGAGCACGCCCTCGTAGTCGATCGCGTAGTTGTCGCGAAGTTCCAGATGGTCGAGGCTGTGCACGGCCGAGCCGAACAGCTTCGTGAAGGTCGCGAGGTCAGCGATCTTCTTCAGAGTCAGGTCCACCGGTCGCCTCCAACTCGTCCAAAGCCGCCCGCAAGTGCTTGATCATACGCATGGGGTACCGGATGACGGACTCGTGGTCCGGCACGGGGTAGTGCAGCGCGGCCACCTCCGCGACCAGCTCAGGCGACGCCGTCCACGACTGAAGCACCAGCTCCTTCGTCTTGTGATCGACGAAGACCGTCGGTGACTGTCCCTCGTGGCTCTGGTCGTCCGTTCCGATGAACTTCAGGGCACGTCGGGAAGGTCGGCGGCTGGCTCGCCGACACCGCCGCGACTACGGTCGCCGACCAGCACGGTCCGTGCCGGATCGGCCTGCTGTGGCGCAACGGCGCCCGCTACACCGACCCCGCCTCAATCGAGATCACCACTGCCGACGCTGCCCAGGGCGACGCGCTCGTTCGCACCTCCCTGGCGCGCACCGACTGGATGGCCGACCTGCTCGACGGCCGGTATCTGCCCCGCGTACAGGCATGGGAGCTCCTCTTGGCCGAATTGGAACAGGCGGTGTCCCGGTGACGACGACCTACCAGGTGGACACCGGGCACGTCCGCGCCGCGCTGACCCTCCCGGCCGCCTTGATCCTGGGCGACACGGCGAACGCCGAGCGTGCGCTGCCCGGCGGCTGGCGACTGCTGCCCTGCGACACCGCGCGCGGAGCCGCGATCGAGGTGTCCTTCGGGGCACCGCGCATTCGCGTGTCGGCGAGCACCGTGCAGGTGCGGCTGCCTGCGACCGTCGCGGCGTCCGACACCCTCGCCTACCTGATCTATACCGTTCTTGAGCGGGCCCGCCAGCACGATCGGAAAGTCACCGTCCACGCCACCGCATTGCACGACCCCGACGGCCGTGCGGTACTGCTGTTGGGAGCCAAGGGCGCTGGCAAGACGAGCACCGCGTCCGCGCTGGTCGAGCGTGGTTGGACACACGCTGGAGACGACCTGGTGGTGATCGGCCAAGACGGCGACGGCCGATTGGCCGCGTGGCCGGGTAGACCGACCGCCGCCGTCCGCGACCCGGCCCGGCCACTGGCGCCCAAACCGCTGCGCGACCTGAGTCCGTTCGCCACCGTCGCCGCGCCGGTCGCGTGGATCATCCGGCTGGCCACCCATCCCGACCTCGCGTCATCCTTGACCTCCGCGACGCCGTTGTCCCTGAACGAGCGGCTGCGCTGGCACGAGGGCTTGGCCCGCTACATCTCCGGGCTGCCCACGCCCCTGACCGGCGTCGCGGGCGTTCCCTACGGGCCGGTTTGGCCGCTGGACTCCGCCCGATGCGCCCATATGCGCAGCGACCTGATCGCCGGCCTGCACCACACGCGGTTCGACTACCTGTACGCACCGACCGCCCGAGCAGCGGCCGATCTCCTCCTGCGGGAGGTCGCATCATGAGCGCGGCGGACCGGCTCGCGCCGCTGTGGCGGCCCGCGAACAACGTGTTGCTCGACGTGGTCTACCGGCCCTCACCCACACTCATCACCCAAGCGGCAAGGGCCCAGGGCACCACAGTCGTCTCCGGCCTGCCGATGCTCCTCCACCAGGCCGCCCGCCAAGTCGAACTTCAGACCGGCCGAACCTCCACGCCGATCGGAGCCATGCGGCAGGCCGCGCTGGCTGAGCTGTAGCGCCTCCCAGAGTCCTGATGGGGTCCGGCTGGAGCTCCAGCCGGAGCTGATCGAGCGGGTGAAGCGCGGCGAGTTGAGCCTTTAGCGCCGGAAATGCCCGCCTGGTTGGGAATTTCCGTGGCGTGCGACCGTCCCGTCAGGGAATGATGGGACTGCTGTGATCGCACGCTGACGTGAAGCGAGGGACGCTCGTGTCCGGGCCCGAATACGTACAGGTTGAGGCTCCGCTGCTCCGGCAGCTGACGGACATGGGCTGGGAGCATCTGCCGGGCCAGGCCGAGGGCGCGTTCAAACCCGAGGACCCGGCGGCGTCCGGCCGCACGTCGTTCGCCGAGGTGCTCATGGAGGCGCGGCTGCGCGCGGCGATCCGCACCATCAACCTGGACCCGGCCGGCGAGCCCTGGCTGGACGAGGCGCGGATCGGCCAGGCGCTGGGCGAGCTGACGCGGGTCCCGGCCAAGGGTCCGCTGGAGGCCAACGAGCTGACGACCGAGCTGCTGGTCAAGGGCGTGACCGTGCTGGGGCTGCCGGGGTGGGACGGCGGCCGGGAACAGCGCGTGCACTTCATCGACTGGAAGCACTGGCAGCGCAACACCTTCACGGTCGTGTCCCAGTTCCGGGTCGACGTGCCGGGCACCAGCGGGCTGAAGCACATCGCACCCGACGAGGTGCTGCTGGTCAACGGCATCCCCCTGGTCGTGGTGGAGTGCAAGAAGCCCGACAAAGGCGACGCGATCCCCAGTGCCGTCACGCAGCTGAAGCGGTACGCCGGGCAGGGGCGCGGCCGGATCCCCACCGGCAACCCCAAGCTGTTCCACACCGTCCAGCTGACCGTGGCGACCTGCGGGGAACGGGCGCGGCTGGGCACGTTCACGGGCGAGGCCGAGCACTACATGCCGTGGCGCGATCCGTACCCGCTGACCGACGGGACCATCGCGGCGCGGCTCGGCTGCGACGAACGGTCGGTCACCGAGCAGAACCGGCTCACCGCGGTGGTCCTCCAGCCCGAGCGGCTGCTGCGGATCGTCCACGACTACGTCACGTTCATGACCCTCGACACCGGCGTTCGGATCAAGGCCGCGCCGCGCTACCAGCAGTACCGCGCCGTCGAGAAGACCCTGGACCGGCTGCTGACGGGCGAGACCCGGGAGGAGGACGGCGAACAGGACCGGCGGGGCGGGATCATCTGGCACACCCAGGGGTCCGGCAAGAGCCTCACCATGACGTTCCTCGTCCGCCGGATGCGCTCGATCCCGGAACTGTCGGCGACCAAGGTCGTACTGGTCACCGACCGGACCCAGCTGCAGAAACAACTGTCCGAGACGCTCCGGCTGACCGGTGAGGACGTCGAGGAGGCCAAGCGGGTCAAGCAGGCCAAGCGGCTCCTGGCGGCCGACGGTCCGGGCATCGTCGCCGTGATGATCCAGAAGCAGCAGGACGTGGCGGCCAGGGTCACCGACGGCGAGCTGAGCGAGGCCGTCCCGTCCCTGGGAGAGCTCAACACCGACACCGCGATCGTCGTCCTGATCGACGAGGCGCACCGGTCGCACGGCTCCACCCTGCACATGAACCTGCTGGAGGCGCTGCCCAACTGCGCCCGGATCGGCTTCACCGGCACCCCGATCATCATGGGCAAGCAGAAGAAGACCTCCCAGATCTTCGGCTCCGTCATCGACACCTACCGGCTGGCCGACGCCGAGGCCGACGGCGCGGTCGTCCAGATCTTCTACGAGGGCAACACCGTCAAGGGCGCGGTCAGGGACGGCCGGGACCTCGACGAGGTCTTCGAGGACCTGTTCGCCGAGCAGAGCGAGGAGGACCGCGAGGCGCTGCAGCGCCGGTACGCCACCAGGGGCGAGGTGCTCGAGTCCACGGAGCTGATCGCTGCCAAGGCCAGGCACCTGCTCAGGCACTACGTCACGACCGTGCTGCCCGGTGGGTTCAAGGCGCAGCTGGTGGCCCACAGCCGCGAGGCGACCCTGCGCTACCGGGAAGCGCTGCTCGCCGCCAGGGACGAACTGGTCGCTCAGGCCGAGACCATCCCCGAGCGGCTGCTGGACATCCCGCGGGACCAGCTGAACACCCGGCAGCTCGCGCAGGTCAACGCCTATCGGAACCTCGACCTGCTCCGGGCAATGGACTTCGTGCCGGTCATCTCACCGGGGACCGGCGACGACGAGGAGCGCTTCGGCCCGTGGACCGCCGCGAAGCCCCAGGCGCGCAGCGTCGACGACTTCACCAGGCCGTTTCCGGCCGAGCTCGGCCCGGACGACCACCCGATCGCGTTCCTGATCGTCAAGTCGATGCTGCTGACCGGCTTCGACGCACCGATCGAGCAGGTGCTGTACATCGACCGGTCGCTGAAGCAGGCCGAGCTGCTGCAGGCGGTGGCCCGCGTCAACCGGCCGGCCAAGGACAAGAAATGCGGGTACGTCGTCGACTACTTCGGCGTCGCCAACCACCTGGCCGAGGCGCTCAAGGCCTACGCCGCCGACGACGTCGACGGGGTCATGGTCGACCTGCGCGACGAGGTCGCCAAGCTGGATCCGATGCGCCGCCGCCTCCAGGCGGTCTTCACCGACCATGGCGTCACCCCGTCGGGGAAGACCCTGGAGGACTGCGTGCTGCTGCTGACCGACGGGGCCCGGTTCGACCGGTTCGAGGCCGAGCTCAAACGGTTCCTCACCACCATCGACGTGATCCTGCCCGAGCCGATCGTGCGCCCGTACCTCAACGACGCCACCCTCTACGCGCAGATCGCGCTGCGGGCCAAGCGCAGGTTCCGGGTCGACGGCGGCGACTTCGACCCCGGCGCGTACGGCGCGAAGGTCCGGCAGCTGCTCGACGACCACCTGCTGTCGCTCGGCATCGAGCAGAAGCTACCGCCGGTGTCATTGACCGCCGACGACTTCGAGGAGAAAGTATCGGCACTGCCCGGCGCGCGGTCCCGCGCGTCGGAGATGGAACATGCCGTACGGGACCACATCGAGATCAACCGGGGCAAGGACCCGAGGTTCTACCAGCAGCTCAGCGAGCGCCTGGAGCAGATCCTCCGCGACTACGCCGACAACTGGGAGCGGCAGGCCGAGCTGCTGGCAGACCTGGTGGCCGAGCTGCGGGCCGACCGGCCCGCGCAGGACGACAGACTCAGCCCGGTCGAATGGGCCCTGTGGGGCGTCATCCAGATGGAGACCGCGCAGGACGGGGTGCCCGACCCGGAGACCGACAAGCGGCTGTGCGACATCGCCACCGGGGTCTACGCCATCGCCCAGCGGGTGACTCACCGGCGTGACTACTGGCGGAGCCCGGTCGACCAGGAGGACTTTCGGCACCAGGTCGTCCAATGGCTGATCACCAAGGACGCGACGGCCATCGACAAGGTCGACTCACTCGCCGACCAGCTGGTGGAAGTGATCAGACACAATCGTTCGGAGATTCCGCGGCCCTGACCCTCAGGCCTGGCGCTGAATGTCGGTGGCGGGTGACAAGCTGTGGCGGTGAACGGTTCAGCGGCTGTGGAGGTCGTCCGCGTCGACGACCTCGACGTACACGTGCAGGTCAGCGAGCGGCGGCGGATCAGGCTGACCGTCGAGCGTGACTCGACCGTCACCCTCACCGTGCCTCCCGACACGGGCCGGGCCGAGGTCGTCAAACTGATCAGAAGCCGGCGGCGCTGGCTCTACGGCAAGCTCGCCGATCGGCAGTCGCTGGGCGAAGGCAGGCCCGAACGGGAGTACGTCTCCGGTGAGGGCTTCTCCTATCTGGGGCGCAGTCACCGGCTTTTGATCGTGGACGAAGGGCCGCGGGCCGTACGGCTGATGCGGGGGCGGCTGGAGATCCCGCGCGCAGACCTCGTCGATCCGGCCGGGGCGCTGATCCAGTGGTACACCCGGCGCGGCGAGACCTGGCTGCCCGGCCGTCTCCGTCCGTGGACCGGCCGGATGGGCGCGTCGTTCGACGGGCTCCGGGTCCTGCCCCTCGGCTACCGCTGGGGATCCTGCACAATGCAGGGACGCCTCAACATCCACTGGGCGACCATGCAGTTGCCGCCCGACCTGATCGACTATGTGCTGGTGCACGAGCTCGCCCATCTGCACGTGCCTGATCACAGCGAGCAGTTCTGGCGACGGGTTCAGCGGGCCATGCCCGACTTCTCCTCTCGTCGTGACCGGCTGAAGCACCTGGGCCCCGACCTCTGGCTCCCGGAGACGAAGAGCGCCACAGAGACGGCTGATGCGGTACTCCCTCTCACAGCAGGGTCAGACCGCCTTCCGGGATGACGGTGGGCGGCTTGCGCCTGTGCGGCGGCACCGGGAGGACCTGCGCCCTCGACGCGGGCTACGAACCGGCGGACCTGGCGGCCTACGCCGAGCTGGCGAATGCCACGGCCCGGCTCGACCTGGGGCGGGCGGCCGGAGTCGACGACCCGGTGGCCCTCGCCACCCCCGTCCTCGAGCTGCTCCGCCGACGGCACGCCGAGCGCCCCTTCGCTCATCGCGCCCTGGGTGGCCCCGCCCGGTAGCTGGTGGGCGGGCCCTTCGGCGGGTCAGCGCAGCCCGTGGGGATGCGCACTGTCCGAAGATTATGATTAGTCCACTTCTTTGAGATCTCTCTTGCTAACGTGCGCGCGAAACTCTCATTGAGGTGGAGGTACAGGGATGTCTCGCGGAGCACCGTCGGCGCGATGGCGTAGGGCGGCGGCGCGCAACCGCCGGGGGGCATCAGCCGGTCACCGGGGACCGCCACCTGATGCGCCGGTGCCGGGCGAGGCACCGCCCGTCGACGGGGAGGGGCCGCCCGAGGGACCGGCATCGCGGGATGAGGACCCGCCGAACGATCACGCTGGCACGGCCGCTGGGTGGCGCCGATGGGTCGCCGCGCACGGTGGGGAACTGGCCATCGGGCTGATCGGGGTACTGGTGGGGACCGCCCTGGTCTGGGTCGTCGCTCCCCAGCAGGAGGTGAGGTCGCAGCGCGCCGTGGAACGGGACCAGCGGCAGCGGGCCTCGCAGGGGCCGGCCCTCACCTATACCGCCGCATACCGTTACTTTCCCGAAGACTCCCACGCCTATGTGTTCCCCGGGAAGCTTCCCGAGTCGATGGACTCGATGCTCGCGACCCAGACGATCTGGGACAACATCGAGACGATCGCCCGTGAGTACGACGGCCAGCACCTCATCTACCCGCGCATCCGCGGCCTGACCGGCCAGGAGACCCAGATGCTCACGCGGATCGGGGTGACGCTGGAAGGCCGGCGTACCGACCCGGTACTGATCAGGTCGATCACCGCCCGGATCGTGGCGCGTCATCCGCCGCTCTCCGGCACGTTCTTCAGCATCGGGGCGCAGGGCGACGGCGACATCCCGCAGATGATGTTCGACCTCGACTCAGCCGACCTGGCCGCACGGATGGTCGGTGAGGACCTGATGGTCGGCTCCCGCTACGACA
>JBDSTJ010000308.1:0-10339 GCA_039928335.1 Streptosporangiaceae bacterium
CGACACCCGAGGCGATGATCTGGGCCCGGGGCGCCTCGTCGCCGAGCGCTGGTGCGTCCGCGAACCTGTACAGGCCCTTGAGCAGTGCCTTCACGTCCAGGCCGGCGGGCTGCACGGGCTGCACGTACGGCTCGTTGTAGATCGTCAGGTAGTAGTTGACGTCCTCGCCGTGCGGGAACTCCGGCGTGGAGCCGTACATCCTGCGCAGCGCGTCCTTGACGATGTGCGACAGCTCGAACGCCCAGCTCGGGTCGTAGCTGAGGGTGGCCGGGTTGGTCGAGGCGAGCAGCGGGGAGTGGCCGTCGGCGTGCTGGAGGCCCTCGCCGGTGAGCGTGGTGCGGCCCGCGGTGGCGCCGAGCATGAACCCGCGGCCCATCTGGTCGCCCAGCGCCCACATCTGGTCGCCGGTGCGCTGGAACCCGAACATCGAGTAGAAGATGTAGATCGGGATCATGAACTCGCCGTGCGTGGCGTAGGAGGTGCCCGCGGCGATCATCGAGGCCATCGAACCCGCCTCGCTGATGCCCTCGTGCAGGATCTGGCCGTGCTCGGACTCCTTGTAGGACAGCATCAGCTTGCGGTCGGCCGCCTCGTAGGTCTGCCCGTGCGGCGAGTAGATCTTCGCCGTCGGGAACATGGCGTCCATGCCGAAGGTCCGGGCCTCGTCAGGAATGATCGGCACGAACCGGTGCCCGATCTCCTTGTCCTTCATCAGGTCCTTGAGCAGCCGGACGAACGCCATCGTGGTGGCGACCGTCTGCTTGCCGGAACCCTTCTGGAGCTCGGTGTACACCTCGTCGCCGGGCAGTTTCAGCGGCTTGGCGCGGACCTGCCGGGACGGGACGAAGCCGCCGAGCGCGGCCCGCCGCTCCCGCATGTACTGGATCTCCTCGGAGTCCTCGCCGGGGTGGAAGTACGGCGGGAGCTCGGCATCCAGCGCCGAGTCGGGGATCTCCAGGAACAGCCGGTCGCGGAACTCCTTGAGCTCGTTCTTCTTGAGCTTCTTCATCTGGTGGCTGGACATCCGGGCCTCGAAGTCAGGCCCGAGGGTCCAGCCCTTGACGGTGTGGGCGAGGATCACGGTGGGCTGGCCGACGTGCTCACGGGCCGACTTGAACGCCGCGTAGAGCTTGCGGTAGTCGTGGCCGCCGCGCGACAGCTTGCCGAGCTGGTCGTCGGTGAGGTGCTCGACCATCTTGCGCAGCCTCGGGTCGCCGCCGAAGAAGTGCTCACGGGCGTAGGAGCCGGGCTCGACCGAGAAGGTCTGCATCTGGCCGTCGGGAATGGTGTTCATCTTGTTGACCAGGACGCCGTCGACGTCCTTGGCCAGCAGCGGGTCCCAGTCCCGGCCCCAGACGACCTTGATCACGTTCCAGCCGGCGCCGCGGAAGTACGACTCCAGTTCCTGGATGATCTTGCCGTTGCCGCGCACCGGACCGTCGAGCCGCTGCAGGTTGCAGTTGATCACGAAGGTCAGGTTGTCGAGCTCGTCCCGGGCGGCCAGGCCGATCGCGCCGAGCGACTCGGGCTCGTCCATCTCGCCGTCGCCGAGGAACGCCCAGACGTGCGAGCGGGAGGTGTCCTTGATCTCGCGGGCCATCAGATAGCGGTTGAACCGCGCCTGGTAGATCGAGTCGATGGCGGTCAGGCCCATCGACACGGTCGGGAACTCCCAGAAGTCCGGCATCAGCCGGGGGTGCGGGTAGGAGCTGAGCCCGCCGCCCTGGTGGGAGATCTCCTGGCGGAACCCGTCGAGCCGGGTCTCGCTCAGCCGGCCCTCGAGGTAGGCGCGTGCGTAGATGCCCGGCGCGGCGTGCCCCTGGATGAAGACCTGGTCACCGGACTCGCCGTGGTCCTTGCCCCGGAAGAAGTGGTTGTAGCCGACCTCGTAGAGCGAGGCGGCCGAGGCGTAGGTGGCGATGTGGCCGCCGACGCTCAGCTCGGGCCGGTTGGCCCGGGAGACCATGATCGCGGCATTCCACCGGATGTAGGCCCGGATCCTGCGCTCGATGTGCTCATCGCCCGGGAACCACGGCTCCCGCTCGGGCGGGATCGTGTTGATGTAGTCGGTGCTGCGCAGGCCGGGAACGCCGACCTGTTGCTCGCGGGCTCGCTCGAGCAGCTTGAGCATCACATAGCGGGCTCTGGTGCGGCCCTCGGTCTTGATGACCGTGTCCAGTGATTCGAGCCATTCCCGGGTCTCATCGGGGTTGATGTCCGGGAGTTGGCTCGGCAGGCCGTCGCTAATGATCGAGAAGCGCTGGCTTCCGGAAGGCACGGAGGTTCCCCTTAACACGCGCGCGGGTGAATCCACCGACTGTTTGCCGATGTTCTTCCCATCTTGGTCCTCGTTGACCGGCAACGCATCTCTACTGCCCGGTAACCAAGCCCAGGTCACAAGGTGAATAGGTGTGGATCGCCCTGCCGGGCGTGGTCACGGTGCGAAGGTAAATTCATCGCCGGGCACGGGGACGCGCGGTCGGAACGGAGCCCCGGGGTCGCCACACGGGCTCCGACCTGTGATGATCGTCTCATGAAGACCTCGGTCCTGGAGATCACGACCGGACGCCGGGAGGCGATCCACGACCTCACCGCAGACTGTGCCGCCTTCTGCTCCGGCGAGGGCGACGGTCTCCTGCATGTTTTCACCCCGCACGCCACCGCAGGCGTTGCGATCATCGAACTGGGCGCGGGAAGCGACGACGATCTGCTCGCCGCCCTGCGCGATCTGCTCCCCGCCGACGACCGCTGGATCCACTCCCACGGGTCCCGCGGACACGGCCGTTCGCACGTGCTGCCTGCGCTGATCCCGCCGTACGCGTCGATTCCGGTGCTCGGGGGCCGGCTGGCCCTGGGCACCTGGCAGTCGGTCGCGCTGGTGGATCTGAACGTCGATAATCCCGACAGGCAGGTGCGTTTCTCGTTCCTGGGGGGAATGTGATCACCACGACCGCATCATGCGGATGTGGTGCAGACTCTTGCGCTGGAGGCTCTCTAGTGTGTGAACTGTCCCGCAATACTTCGGGGTGCTGCCAGAAGACAGTACGGTTCATCCCATGACAACGACCAAACAGGGAGGACGTTCGTGAGCGCGACCGCGGGTCAGGCGCAGACAGAGCGCAGCCTGGCCGAACGGCTCGGATTCAAGCCGGGCCAGGTGGTGCAGGAGCTCGGATGGGACGACGACGTCTCTGAGGAGCTGCGCGTCTCCATCGAGACGGTCACCGAGGCCGAACTCGCCGACGAGGACTTCGAAGAGGTGGTCGACGTCGTGCTGCTGTGGTGGCGCGAGGATGACGGCGATCTCGTCGACGGTTTGATCGCCGCACTCACGTCGCTCACCGGCGGCGGACACATCTGGCTGCTGACCCCCAAGGCAGGCCGCGACGGACATGTCGAGCCGAGTGAGATCGGCGAGGCCGCGCCGACGGCGGGCCTGTCCCAGACGAGCAGTGTCAGCGCGGCCAAGGAATGGTCGGGTACCCGACTGGTGGCGCCCAAGGGCTTCAAATAACCCTGCCCGACGGCAGGCCGGGACCGACATCCGGCCTGGTCAGAGGGGATTATCGAGAAGATGACCGTTGACGTGGGCGGCGACGCGCCGGACTTCGAGCTGAAGGACCAGCACGGGACTCCGGTGCGGCTTTCGGACTTCCGTGGGCGGAAGGACGTCGTGCTCGTCTTCTACCCGCTGGCGTTCAGCGGCATCTGCACCGGCGAACTGCGCGCCATCCGCGAGGAGCTTCCGACGCTCGGCGGGGATGACGTGCAGGTTCTCGCCGTGTCCGTGGACTCGGTGTTCGCCCACCGGGCCTGGGACGACCGGGAGGGCTTCCCGTTCCCGTTGCTGTCGGACTTCTGGCCGCACGGCGGCGTCGCTCAGGCGTACGGTGTGTTCGACGAGGAGAAGGGCCTGGCTCGCCGGGGCACCTTCGTCATCGACAAGCGGGGCGTCGTGCGGTGGAAGATCGACAACGCCATCCCCGACGCCCGTGACCTCGACGAGTACCGCAAGGCGCTCGCCGAGCTTTCCCAGGCGGCTTGATCCGGCCCGCCCGCTCGCGAGCGGGCGGGCCGGACCCTCCGAAAGGTGGGGCTCATGCCCTGCTTCAACTGCGGATCCCGGCAGAGCGACCCCGTGCGGGGAGCCAGCCCGTGGATTCGCGGCGTCCGTGCGGACCGGCAGGTGCTCGTGTGCCCTGGCTGCGGTCTCCAGGCCGAGCTCTCCCTCGACCGCTGTGCCGAGTGCGCCTCGGCCGAACTGGTGTGCCGGCTCGGCGAGGTCGAGTGCCGCGCCTGCGGCCACACCCGCGAGGCGTGCCCGGCTGGCCAGGCCGGCCCGGACGCCCCGGGCCCGTCTGAGGCCCCGGGACTGGCCGACGAGGTCGCCCAGGCGCTCAACCGCGTCCTGGAGGGCGTGCTGCCGCGCCGCCGCTGAGGTTCACCCGGCGTCCATCGAACGTGCATCCTCCGGCCAACTCCATCCGGAAACGTGCGGCGTCATAGGAACATGAAGAAGTTGGTGTGCGGCGCGCTCGGCGCCGCTCTGCTCGTCACGATGGCGGGCTGTGGATCAGGCGGCTCCCCGGACGGCGCTGGGGTGATCAGGGTGCTCGCGGGCAGCGAACTCGCGGACCTCAAGCCGATCCTGGACCAGGCCGCCAAGGACACCGGCGTCACCGTGAGGTTCGACTACGCCGGCACCCTCGACGGGGTCCAGAAGGTCGTCTCCGGGGCTGCCGGCAGCCGCTACGACGCGATCTGGTTCTCCTCGAACCGCTACCTCGACCTGCATCCGGGCGTACGGACCGGGACCGCGACCCCGATCATGTCCTCACCGGTGGTGCTCGGAGTCCGGCCCGAGGCGGCCGCCCGGCTCGGCTGGGACCGGGTCAGGCCCACCTGGGCCCAGATCGCGGCCGCCGCCGAGAGACGGGACTTCACCTACGGAATGACCAATCCAGCCACCTCCAACTCGGGCTTCTCGGCGCTGACCGGGGTGGCCGGCGCGCTCAACGCGGGCACCGACCTGGACGTCCCGGGGATCGCCCGGGTCGCTCCGCAGCTCACCAGGTTCTTCTCGGCCCAGACCCTCACCGCCGGCTCGTCGGGCTGGCTGTCGGAGGCGTTCCTACGGCAGGGGGCCGAGGTCGACGGGCTGGTGAACTACGAGTCGGTGCTGCTGTCCCTCAATGCCTCGGGTCGGCTCGCCGAGCCGCTGACGCTGGTCTATCCGAGCGACGGGGTGGCGACCGCGGACTATCCGCTGACGCTGCTGGGCAACGCCGCGCAGGGGTCCTACCGGAAGCTGACGGCCTATCTACTGAAGCCCGACGTCCAGACAAGGATCATGAACGAGGTCCACCGCCGACCGGTGCGGGGCTCGGCGGCCTTTCCCGGGCCTCGGGATCTGAGGGAGCTGCCCTTCCCGGGCTCGCTCGAGACGGTGGACCAACTGGTCGCGGCGTTTTTCAACAAGATCAGGCGGCCGGCCCGCACGATCTACGTGATCGATGTGTCCGGCTCGATGGCCGGGCAGCGGATCACTGATCTCCGGGCGGCGCTGGTGGCGCTGACCGGGGCCGCCGACGTGACCCGGTTCCACAACCGCGAGCAGGTCACGCTGATCCCGTTCAGCACCAGGACGATGCCGCCGCGGCGGTTCCTCATCCCGGAGACCGATCCGGGCGCCGAGCTGCGGAGAATCCGGACGTTCGCGGAGGGGCTGAGGCCCGGCGGCGGCACCGCGATCTACTCCGGGCTCACCGCCGCCTACGCCATCGCCAGGGCCCAGGTGGCCCAGGACCCCGACCGGTTCACCTCGATCGTGCTCATGACCGACGGCGAGAACGCCAACGGGATCACCTTGGGCGACTTCAGGACGAGCCTGCCCCGGGTGGCGGTCAAGGGGGTGCCGGTCTTCCCGATTCTGTTCGGCACGGCCCGGGAGAAGGAGATGAACGAGGTCGCCCAGCTCACGGGCGGGAGGGCCTTCGACGCTCGCGCACAGTCCCTCGAATCGGTGTTCAGGGAGATTCGCGGTTATCAGTGACTTGTGGCCAGGTACCCGCCTCCGCCACACTTCCGGGTTAAACCGGGAGATATTGGAGGCGGTCTTGCCGTTCGTGCTGGTCAGGGTGCTGCATCGCCTCACCGCGAAGGCTTGGCGGATGCCCGCACTGGCGATGCTGGCCACCTTCGTGCTCGGCTACGTCCTCATCGTGACCTTCGAGCCGGCCGGCGCCGAGATCCGTGAACCGCTCAACTACCTCTGGTACTTCTTCATCTCCGGCACGACGGTCGGCTACGGCGACCTGTTTCCGGTGTCCTCGGGCGGCCGGATCGGCGCCCTCCTGATCATCACCTGCGGGCTCAGCGCCGGACTGCTGCTCTTTGCCCAGCTCACCCTCTGGCTCGCGAAGGGACAGACCTTGAAGGCCACCGGGCACGCCCAGTTCCACCACGAGCGGCACATCGTGCTCATCGGCTACCGGCGCAACCGGGTGCTGGAGATCGTCAAGCAGCTGCGCCCCGACCCGCTGCACCACGACACGCCCGTCGTCGTGGTCTTCTGGGAGGACCAGCTGACCGGGGACAACCCCGACCCCGCGGTGTACGACGTGGTCGCCTACGACGAGACCGCGTTCGAGCGGGCCCGGCTGGACCGGGCCGCGACGATCTTCGTTGCGGGCCGCAACGACGACGAGACCGTCCGGGTGATGCTCAACGTCAACGCCTTCTGCCACGAGACCAACCCGGGGGTGCACCTGGTCGCCGCGGTGCCCGACGGGTCCCACCGCCGGGAGATCCAAAGCGCGCTCAGGCTGGTCAACCCCGAGATCGAGCCGGTCGGCACCGACGACTCGGCTGTGGTCGCCGACGTCATCCGCAACCCCGGCGTGGCGGCGATCTACTCCAACCTCGCCAGCACCCTGGACGCCGACTCCTCGCTGTTCCGCGTCGACATCCCCGAGAGGGCGGGGGACTGGCTTCGACTGGACCTCGCGATCTTCCTGCTGCGGCGGGGCTGCACCCTCCTGGCCGTCGGCGAGTCGACCCGCCCCAACGCCCGCTTCAAGCTCGACCCCTCGCCGACCGAACGGGTCGGCGGCGGTCAGTCCCTCGCGGTCGTCGCCCACGAACGCCCGGAGATCCCCTGGGCCGAGATCGGCTGAGACTCTCCCCCAGGAGTAGGAGCTCAGCCGGGCAGCGGGATGATCGCGCGGACCGTCGTGCCCTCACCGGGCCGGGAGAAGACCGACAGCCGGCCCGCGAGGAGCTCGGCGCGCTCGGACATCCCCCGGAGGCCGTATGAGTCGGCCCCGACCTCGTGGGCGAGGAAGCCCGCGCCGTCGTCCTCCACGGTCAGCACGACCCGGTCCCGGCCGAACTCCAGCAGCAGGTTCACCGCCAGCGCGGTCGCGTGCCTGAGCGCGTTCCCGACCGCCTCCTGGGCGATCCGGTAGAGGGCGGTCTGCACGTGGTCGGGCAGCGGGGCGTCCAGCTCGCCGGTGACCGTGACGGTGAGGTCCAGGGACGGCTGGCGGGTGCTCGCCTCCCGGGCCAGCGCCCCCAGCGCTGCCGACAGGCCCAGGTCGTCCAGGACCGGCGGGCGCAGCCCGCCGATGGCCGCGCGGGTCTCGGCGAACGCCAGATCGCACAGCTCCCGTGCGACGGCGATCTGCCGGCGGGCCTCGCCGTCGGGCAGGGCAGTCAGCGCGGCGGACAGATGGAAGCCGAGGCTGGCAAGGCGCTGGGCGATCCCGTCGTGGATCTCCCGGGCGAGCCGACCGCGTTCGGCCTCCTGGGTCTCGACCGAGCGCTCGGCGAACTCCTCCGCTGAGTGCTCGCGCTCGCGGGCGGTGCGGAGCCTGCGGGCCGAGGACAGGACCGGGGCGAACAGGGTCGCCAACGCCGCCACGAGGGCGACGTCGGCCTCCGCGCGGGCCTCGCCCCTGGTCTGCACGTTGATGACCGCGATGGTGCCGGTCCCGTCGGTGCGGACCGGGAAGGCCATGCCGTCCGGGTGCGCCCGGGGCAGGGCGTGCGCGGCGCACCAGCCGATCACGCCCTGGCCCAAGGGGTGGCTGGTCCCCTCGACCCGGGGATCGCCTCCGGCCCACTCCAGGATCCGCCCGTCCTCGTCCAGGACGTACACGTCGCAGAGCGCGAACCGGGTGGCGGACCGGATGAGCCCCGCCAGATCCGCGGCGAGCCCCGGTAGTTCCCGGTCGGAGCAGGCCGCGCCGATCACCCGGGTCAGCAGCCCGGCGGGCTGGTCGGTCAGCAATGTCAGAGCGTGCGCGGGCAGGGTCACCGGAAGAGCCCGCCGCGCAGGGCGGTGGCGATGGCCGCGGAGCGGTCGGTGACCTCGAGCTTGCGGTACAGGGTGCGGAGGTGGCTCTTGACCGTCTCCTCCGACAGGTGGAGCCGCCCGGCGATGGCGCGGTTGGACAGCCCGCCGACCAGCAGGGACAGCACCTCGCTCTCCCGCTGGGTCAGGCCCCGGTTGGCCCCCGGCCAGAACTCGCCGCGGTTCAGCCGGGCGGCGCTGGCGGCCATCCGCCCGGCGAGGGTCGGATCGACCACCGTCTCGCCACCCGTCACCTCCTCCAGCCGGCGGACCAGTTCCAGCCCGTCGATGCGCTTGAGGAGATACCCGGCGGCTCCGGCGCGCAGGGCCTCGAAGACGTACTGCTCGTCGTCGTAGACCGACAGGAACACCACCCGGGACTCGGGGATCGTGGAGCTGAGGTTCCGGCACAGGTCGAGGCCGCTGTGCGCGCCCAGGCGCACGTCCAGCAGCACCA
This sequence comes from Streptosporangiaceae bacterium, assembly GCA_039928335.1. Lineage (GTDB taxonomy): Bacteria > Actinomycetota > Actinomycetes > Streptosporangiales > Streptosporangiaceae > Actinocorallia. The sequence continues at coordinate 8,811 of JBDSTJ010000308.1, forward strand.
CGTCGGGTCTCAGCGAGGTGACCAGGCGGGTGGCGTCGCCGGGGTCGCCCGCCTGGCCGACGATGCGCACTCTGCCGGGGAAGCCGGCGAGCATCGCCTGGAGTCCGGCAAGGATCATTTCATGGTCGTCGACGAGCACGACTCGAACGGGGGCGGCCATCCACGCAACATAACAACCCTGGCTACCCGTGAGTAGCCACCGCGGTGAGGGCCTTCACCCCCGGGTTCCCTCAGCCGGGTGAGGCATCGCTGCGCACCGGCGGCCTAACGTGCGGTGACGACACTCGGACAGGAGGCCTCACGTGCCCCATCGGATCGTGCACATGCTGCGGGCCCGCGGCTCGGGCCGGCGGCCCGTCATGCTGGCCATCGCGGGGGACAGCGCGGCCGGCAAGACCACACTCACCCGGGGGCTGGTGGAGTGCCTGGGCGAGGACCGGATGACGGCCGTCTGCGTGGACGACTACCACCGCTTCGACCGGGCCGAACGCCGGGACAAGCCGTTCACCGCGCTCCACCCCGACTGCAACCACATCGAGATCATGGAGCAGCACCTGCAGTTGCTGGCAATGGGCGAGCCCATCCTGAAGCCGGTGTACGACCACGGCTCGGGGGAGCTGGTCCGGCCCCGGCTGGTCGAACCGCGGGACTTCGTGATCGTGGAGGGACTGCTCCCGCTCTACAGCAAGGTCGCACGGGCCTGCTTCGACATCACCGTCTTCCTGGACCCGCCGGAGAGGATCCGGCACGACTGGAAGATCCACCGCGACACCACCAAGCGCGGCTACACGGCCGACCAGGTCAGAGCCGAGCTGGACCTGCGCGAGTCCGAGAGCGCGGCCTTCATCCGGCCGCAGCGCAGACACGCCGACATCGTGGTGCGGTTCGGGGCGATCCCCGGCCACGACGACCCGGACACCCCGCTGTCGTCGGAACTGCTGCTCCGGCCGACCATCGACCATCACGACCTCACCGGGGTGCTGGACGGAGCGCAGGCCATGCACCTGAAGCTGCTGCGGGACACCGACGGGCGGCCGGTGGACGCGATGCACGTCCACGGGTACGTCTCGCCCGAGGAGTCCGAGATCGTCAAGAAGGCGATCTGGGAACGGCTCGACGTCGACCTGCCCTTCCCCCGGACACTCGGCCGGATCACCGACGGCGGGGTCAGCGATCCGGTCGCGATCACCCAGCTGATGCTGCTCTACCACCTGCTCGACGCCGACCGCCTGCGGAAGGCGTCCTGACCGCACCGCCCCGGGCGGTCCTCACCCGGGGGCCGCCCGCCGCCATCCGGGTGAGGCGACCAGGTGGGAGACGAACAGCAGGGTGGTGGCCGTCGGGCTGGGGACCGCCACGGCCTGCCAGGGCCGGTCCAGGGGCATGCCGGGCGCGTCGATGACGACCAGGCGGCCCGCCGCGAGCTCGGCCCGCACCGCCTCGCGCGACACCAGCGCCGCGCCGAGCCCGGCCGCCGCGCCCGCGACGACGGCCCCGTTGGAGCCGAGCACGAGCGTCGGCGGGCTGAC
>JBDSTJ010000309.1:0-7017 GCA_039928335.1 Streptosporangiaceae bacterium
CCGGCGCGTCGGGGCCGGGCCGCATCTCGGCCGGGACACCGGAGGTGAACGAGTCCGTGTCGGTCGTCAGTCGTGCCTCGGGAGCATAGGACCGCGTGGGGATGGTGAGCTGGGCGTCGAAGGGCACGTCCGGGTCGGCCGGCAGGCCGGTGCCGTTCACCGGGGCAGTGGTGAACGGGGATTCGGCGACGGGAACGCCGCGGGTGTGAAGGGCCTCGGGCGGACCGTACCGGAGTTCGGGGGCCTGGTAGGGGTCCGGGGGTACCGGCGGCAGGACGAAGGAGTCGACCATGGTGTCCTCGGCCGGCGTCCGGTGCAGGGTGTGCAGCCGCGCGATCATCGCGGCGTCCAGGCTGATCTCGCTGGGCAGGCCGGTGTTGACCGTGAGCGACCAGGCCGGGTTCGGCCAGGACCCGGCGAGGGCGGTGAAGGTGGAGCGGCGGTGCAGCCCGGCGTGCGCGCCGAGGGACTGCGACATCGCCTGCGGCGAGGTGAACGCGAGCAGGTGGGTGGACCCGTCGCGCAGGGTCGTCGCGAACTCGCTGAGGCCCGGGTCCTCCACGGCGGGTCCGGTGGCGGGCAGCACCAGGTCGGCGGCGAGCAGCAGGTCGAAGTAGCGTGAGTGGTCGCCGCGCTGCTTGGCGTCGCTCAGCCGCGCCTCGAACTCGCCGGTGGGCCGAGCGGGGGCGGGCAGTGGCACCGGTTCGGGCGCGGGCCTGCTCTCGGTGATCCGCTGCCGGTCGGCGGTCTCGATGCCGAAGCCGGTGAGTTCGATCAGTCCTGCTCCGTGCCGGTGGAAGGACTCGTACACCAGGCTCGCGGGCCTGCGCACGCCCTGCACGTCGCGCAGGGCGGTGACCATCATGTCGGCCAGCAGCGTGTAGTCGGTGTGGTCGGCCCTGGGGGACAGCTCGGTCCACCAGTTGGCCGGGTTCCAGGCAGCGGTCGGCGGCTGCCAGCCCGCCTCGTTGAGGATCTCCTCATCGGCGGGGGTGAGGAGCAGCGGTCCTTCGAGGAAGTTGTTGCTCACGGACTCGGCGTACAGCCGGTCGGTCTCCCGCATGGCCTGCACATAGTGCCGGCTCTCCTCGCGTTCGCGCACGATGAGGATGGTGTCGCGATCGAGTGCTGCCAGCTCAAGAGCGAACCGCCGCGCGAACTCAGACCACTCCATGTTTTCCCCTCCGAGCTCTTCTGGGCAATGCAGGCGTTGCGCTGGCCTTCTTGTCCATGCGGTACGCCGGGTGGGGCTGGGACAAACTACTCGGTAACCCCCGTGCAACGCATCTGCGACAGTCTAAAGGTCTTCGAGCCGGAGGGCTCTGAGCGCCGCCCGCAAAGCAGGTCGATCGTTGCCCGACCGCTCGAACAGTTCGAGCAGCAGGTGCAGGATTTCATGGCGTTCCCGGCCCAGATCGAGCAGGGCCTGTGCTGTCTCCCACAGTTCGGGCGGGTCTCCGGCCCACAACCGCGCGGTGAGCCTCAGATGGTCACTGAGATGCTCCTGGGAAGCGCCGGGATGTTCCAGGGACAGCAGTCTCATCCGGTCGTCGGCGTCGGTGAGGTCGAGTTCGCCCAGGTTGACGTCGCCGTGCATGCCCGAGAGGAACGGCAGCGCGAAGGCCCGGCGGGGCAGGGCCTCAAGATCCCCGTCGGGCAGGAGCCGCTCCACGAGCTCGCGTTCGAGGCCGAAGGTGGACGGGTCGCGGTAGGCCTCGGCGAACCGGGTGGTGGCGTCCCAGACCGCGTCGAGCGTCGCCCGCATCCCCGACTCGGGCAGCCCGGTGCGGCCGGCGGCCCAGCGGACCCAGGCGGCCAGCACATGCGGCATCGCCTCGAGCCCGGAGGGGTTCAGGAACACCTTGCGGGGCAGCCAGTCCAGCAGGAAGATCTCGCACTTGATCGGGCTGACCCGCAACGGACGGCCGAAGTCACGGACGCAGCCGAACTCGATGATCCGGTCGACGCAGCGCCCGGCGGCCGACCGGTCCGACAGTTCCTCGGCCTCGTCGGAGGCGAGGAACCGGGCGGCGAGGGTGGCGCGCCGGTCGCCGGTGAAGGACGGCTGGGCCGGCCGCCGGCCACCGGGCGGCAGCGCGCGGACCCGGGCCCGGACGAAGGCGTGGTAAGAGCTGAAGCTGTCGCTGACCGGCGGGTCACTGAGTTCCCCGGTGAGTTCCAGGGCCGGTTCCAGCAGGGCGCGGGTCAGCCGGGGGTCGAGCTCCTCGAACTCCATCAGCGGCGAGGTCGCGGCCTCGTGCCGGCAGTGGTCGAGCAACCGGTCGACCTGGGAGGAGACCCAGGCGTCGCGGACCAGCCCGCCCTGGTTGTGGTCGATGAGGATCACCAGGGCGTGCCGCTCGACCCCGGCATAGGTGTAGGTGCAGATGACCGACTCCTGGTCGCCGTAGACGTCCCGGGAGACATAGCACTCGGCGGATTCGACCATGCCGACCCGGTCGGCCCACGCGGGCCGGGCGACCCCGGCGTCGATCAGTTGGAGGGCGCTCCGCTCGGCCAGGGCGGCCTGGCGGGAGGTGCCCAGATAGGCGACGCCGGCCAGCAGCGCCAGCGCCGCCGGGGTGCCCTTGCGCGCGGAGTGGTCCATCAGGGCCTCGCCGATGATCTCCTCGACGTCACCGCCGTCGAGATCGGTCCTGCGGCCCCACCACGCCCCGAGGATCTCGCTGACGATCAGCTCGGCGTCGAGCGGGCTGCGGACCGCCAGGAGCTCGCGGGCGTGCAGCAGCATGTCGTCGAATATCGCGTAGACCTCGTCGGAAGGGGGCTTCCCCTTTCCGACGGGCGGACGCGGACGACTGCGGGGACTCACGGTCGGCAACCCTACCCGCACAGACGCGGGATCAGCCGTGAGCACGCCAGGAAAACAAGATCTCTAACTGTGCCGGTCCTGGTCCCGGCCGGACGGCGGTTCGGACTTCACCATGCCGGTCAGATGTTCACGGGCGATCCGCTCGACGAGAGCGGGTGTCGGCTCGACACCGAGGTGGGCGACACAGGCCCGGACGTCGGTGACGCACCGGTCGATCTGGTCCGGTGCGAGTGCGGCGAACTCGTGCAGCAGCCGTCCGGCCACGGCGGGAGTCCCGGATCTCAGCGGTCGGGCTAGTGCAGGAGTCATGGCCACTTCCCTGAGTAGTCGGCTCGTGTCTCGCTGCCTATTCCAGCCGGTTTGCGACGGGTGTCAAGTGTCTGAGTGGGGTACTTGACCGTTAACTTCCTGATACCAGCCTGAATGATGGGCAGCCGCCCACTCTTCGGTGACCTCGCCGGTGATCATCCCCTGGAGCGCGCCCCGGTCGCGCAGCGCATACCAGAGGTGTCCCAGGAATCCCACGAACACCGCGAGGGTCAGCCAGTCGTGCACGAACGTCGCCCCGGCCCGCCAGTCGTCCGGCCACGGGTCCGGGAACGTCAGCATCAATCCGGTGCCGAGCATGACCAGGATCGAACCGAACACGAACGCCGCGTTGAGCTTCTGGCCGGCGTTGAACTTGCCGATCCGGACGACCCCCTCGCCGTCGACCACCTCGCGCCGGTCCTCCCGTTTCAGCCACTCCCGGTCCGCCGACCCGAACCGGTTGAGCCTGCGCACGTCGGCCCGGAACGAGGCTGCCAGCCACCCGAACAGGATCGGGAACGGCAGCGCCAGCCCGGCGTACACGTGGATCGGCTTGACCAGGTCGCGCCGGCCCACCAGCGTGGCGACCTGCGGGACGTAGAGGCAGGCCGCGGTGACCAGCAGGATGATCATCAGCAGGCCGGTCACGTGGTGGACGGCCCGCTCGACCCGCGAGAACCGGCGGATCCGGCCGCTACGCGGTCGGCGCGTCGTCGCGTCCGTTGGACTTCCCGACCCAGGCGTCAGTGTCATAGCCGCGCACCTCCCAGTAACCGTCACGGACCTTGCCGACGACCTCGATCCCGCCGAGCCACTTGAGCGACTTGTAGCCGTACATGGGCGCGACGAACAACCGGACCGGACCGCCGTGATCATGGGTGACCGGGGCACCGAGCATCGTGCTGGCCACCAGGACGTCGGCCCGCATGGCCTGCTCCATCGTCAGCGACTCGGTGTAGGCCCCGTCGAACGAGGTGATCTGCAGCCCGGCCGCCGAGGTGTCCGCGCCACAGGCCTTCAGCAGGTCCGGCATCGCCACCCCGCTCCAGGCCACGTCCGGGACCCGCCAGCCGGTCACGCACTGGAAGTCCTTGGTCAGGCTGGTCTGCGGCAGCACGCCCAGATCGGCCATCGTGAAGGTCGTCGGCTTCGACACCAGCCCGGAGACTTTCAGCCGGTAGGTCTGCTCGTTGAGCCGCTTCACCGAGGACGTCACCGAGTAGTACCGGAAGCCCCCGCCGGTCGGCACGAACTCACTGATCGGCGCCAGCGCCCGGTTGACCGTCTTCTGCAGGCCCGAGCCCACGGCGACCCCGGCCGCGCCCAGCCCCAGCATGCCCAGCACCAACCGCCGGCCGACCGGTGTGCCCGCTCTCTCGTTCACATTCCCCATTCGAGCACCTCCACGGCCTGTCTGACCAGGCTACGGACGATCACGTAAGACACTGATAATGGAGAACATGGCCGACCTTCATCTCGCGCAGCACCCCGAAGCCGACGATCTGCTCGGGCGCAGCCCTCTCGCCGCCCTCATCGGAATGCTCCTGGACCAGCAGATCCCCATGGAGTGGGCGTTCGCGGGGCCCTTCACGATCGCGACCAGGCTCGGGGGGACCGACCTGGACGCCAGGGAGATCGCCTCCTACGATCCGGAGGCGTTCGCGGCGCTGCTGTCGGAGAAACCGGCTGTGCACCGCTACCCGGGGTCGATGGCCAAGCGTGTCCAGCAGCTCTGCCGGTACCTGGTAGAGCACTATGACGGGGACGCCGAGCGGATCTGGACCGGGGTCGAGGACGGGAGGACCCTGCTCGCCCGCCTCAAGGATCTGCCGGGTTTCGGTCAGCAGAAGGCACAGATCTTCACGGCGCTGCTCGGCAAACAGCTCGGCGCGGCACCCGAGGGCTGGCGGGAGGCGGCCGGGTCATATGGTGACGAGGGATCATTCCGGTCGGTCGCCGACATCATCGGTCCCGATTCGCTGGTCAAGGTCAGGGCCTTCAAGCAGGCCGCCAAGGCCGCCGCGAAAGCCACAAAGAGCTGATAACGGCGAGTCCGGCGCGTCGCGGGACTCGAACGTTTAGGCTCTCGGAGCGGCTTGTGGCATGGACGCCCGTCCAAGGGGACGCATAGGGTGTTCGTCTACAGGCTGCGCCCGCCGCAGCGCTGGCCCACTCATTGGGCCAGGGAGGAACGCAACATCCAAGTGATGAAAACTAGCCTCGCAGTAGGGCCGGACTGGCGACGGAGGTGGCGGCCTTGAGCACCGATACGTCCGTGCCGCACCCCCGGGTGTCCGGGCTTGACGCGTCTGATTCCGCGCTCTTCGCAACCCTGATCAAGGAAGCTCCGATCGGGTTCGCGTTCTTCGATGTGGAGCTTCGCTGCCGACGGGTCAACGAGACCCTGGCACAACTGCTGAGCGTGCCGGTCGAGGACCTGGTGGACAGGGTTCCGTCCGCCGCGCTCCCCGAGGAGATCGCCCAGGTCATGGAGGGTTTCCTCCGCCGCGTCCTGGACGAGGACCGCTCGGTCGCCGACGTCGACCTCAAGTTCGAGGTGCCCGCCGCCGCCGGGGAGTCCAAGCAGACCGCGGACACGCAGTGCTGGTCGTCGTCGTGGTTCCCCTCGCACGGGACCGACGGCAACATCCTGGGCATCGCGCTGATCGCCTCGGACGTGACCGAACGTCGCCGCACCGACGACCAGGTCAGGCGCAAGGAGGAGCGGTACCGCTCCCTCGTCGAGGCCAGCTCCCAGGTGGTCTGGGTGATGTCGCCGCTCGGCGAGGTCACCGACGACGCCCCCGAGTGGCGGGCGATCACCGGTCAGACCCTGGAGGACTACCGGGTCGGCGGCTGGCTGGCGGTGGTGCACGAGGAGGAGCGCACCCGGATCGAGGCGGCCTGGCACGAGTGCCTGGATGACAACCGCACCTTCGAGAGCAGCTACCGGGTCAGGACCAGGACCGGGGCCTACCGGCAGTACGAGGTCAGGGCCGTGCCGATCCGGCGTGGCGAGACCGTCGTGGAGTGGGTCGGGGCCAACACCGACGTGACCGGCCAGCGTGAGGCCGATGAGATGCGCGGCCGGCTCACCGAGCAGCTGTCGGCGGCCGCCCTGCGCACCGCCAGGCTCCAGCAGGCCACCTCGATGCTGGCCGAGGCCCTCACCGTCACCCAGGTCGTGTCGGTGATCACCGAGGTCGGCCGGTCGGCCATCGGCGCGGACCGTTCCGCGGTGGCGCTGCTGGACGACAACAAGCTCAAACTGGCGATCATCAATCCGGGCCAGGACGAGAACGAGCCGAAGGAGGCCTTCCCGGTCTCGGCCGCCACCGCGATGTCGGTGGCCGTCCGGGAGAGCAGGCCGTTCCTGGCCGGCAGCCCGCCGAGCCTGCGCCAGCAGCTCAGCGCCGCCGGCCGCAACCAGACCGGTGAACCGGCCGAACCGGCCGAGATCGAGCGGTTCCTGGCCGACACCGACGAAAGGGCCTGGGTCGGCCTGCCGCTGCTGGCCGCCGGCGCGGTCATCGGCGCGCTGCGCTTCTCCTTCCTCCGGCCCCGGGAGATCACCGAGGAGGAGCGGGTCTTCCTGGAGGCACTGGCCGGCCAGTGCGCTCTCGCCGTCGAGCGGGCCACCCTGTTCGAACGGGAGCACAAGACCGCCGAGATGCTCCAGCGCAGCCTCCTGCCCGACAGCCTGCCCCAGGTCGAGGGCATGCAGCTGGCGGCCTGCTACTACCCCGCCACCCGGCATGTCCAGGTCGGCGGCGACTGGTACGACGCGTTCCGGCTCGCCGACGACCGGCTCGCCCTGGTGCTCGGCGACGTCATGGGCAAGGGAGTCCTGGCCGCCTCGGTCATGGGCCGCATCC
>JBDSTJ010000310.1:0-15181 GCA_039928335.1 Streptosporangiaceae bacterium
TGCGCCAGCTGGGCCAGCGCCTCGGCCTTCGGAGCCGCCACGTAGGACGTGAGCTCCTCCGACGCCGCGACGTAGACCTTGGCCGGGCCGTACTCGGCGAGCTTGTCGGCGGCGGCCTCATAGCCCGGGCCGATCCAGACGGCCGAGGCCTCGCCCAGCGTGCGGGCGAGCGTCAGCAGCTCGAACGTGACCTTCTTGACTTCGCCGTCCTGATGGTCGACGAGGACCAGAATCTCAGACATGTCCCTGTCTCCCTTCTCAGACGAACTTCTTGGAGGCGAGGAACTCGGCGATCTTGGTGCCGCCGTCTCCCTCGTCCTTGACGATCTGACCCTTGGTGCGCGCGGGGGCGTCGGCGTGGTCGACGACCTGCGAGTAGGAGTTCGCTCCTCCGACCGCACCGGCGTCGATGCCGGCGTCGCCGACGGACAGCGTCTCGACCGGCTTCTTCTTCGCCGCCATGATGCCCTTGAAGGACGGGTAGCGAGGCTCGTTGATCTTCTCGACGACGCTCACCACGGCCGGCAGCGAGCCCTCGACGCGGTCGAAACCGGTGTCGGTCTGGCGCTGGATCTTGATGGACGTGCCGTCGATCTCGACCTTGTTGGCGAGCGAGAGCTGCGGAACGCCGAGGCGCTCGGACAGCATCGCGGCCAGCACGCCGGTGCGGGCGTCGGTCGACTCCGAGCCCAGCAGCACCAGGTCGAAACCGGTGCGGCCGAGGATCTGCTGGAGGGCGTAGGACGTCTGCAGGCTGTCCGAGCCGACGAGTGCGTCGTCGATGAGGTGCACTGCCTTGTCCGCGCCCATGGCGAGGGCCTTGCGGATGGAGTCGGTGGCCTTGGCCGGACCCATGGTGACGACCGTCACCTCGCCGCCGTGCGCCTCCTTCTGGAGCAGCGCCTCTTCGATGGCGTACTCACAGAGCTCGTTGATGACACCGTCCGCCGCTGCGCGGTCGAGCGTGTTGTCTCCGGACTTCAGCTTGCGCGGGCTCTCCGTGTCGGGAACCTGCTTAACACATACGACGATATTCATGGCCGCTGGCCGACCTCCCTGTCATCCTTGAGGGCGCTGTTCCGTCACAGCCTGCCAAACGACCGAACGCGTTTCGGATCCGGGTCTGGTTTCAAGCCGCTCTAGAATGTTACTCACCAGTAGGCCCAGCGCAAATCGCCAGGTCAACCGGCCTTACCGAGGGGCCCTACCCCTCAGATGAGTCAAGTCACCTACCTGGTCCACTACCGGGTCCACCCCGAGACGGTGGACCGGAAGGAGTCGAGCTGGCCTGCCACCCCGGAGATCGGGGTGAGGTCCGGGTCGCTCTGGCTCACCAGGCCGATCAGCACGGCGACACCGACACCCACGCAGAACGCAGCCAGCATGGCAGGTTCGCGACGCGGAAGCACCGCGCCCCAGATCCGGGCCAACTGCCGCCGCGAGGCGGTCCCGCCGGGGCCCACGAACTGCAGGCCGTTGACGACCATGAGCGAATAGGTGATCGCCATCGCCGAGGTGACACTCGTGTCGCCGGCGAGGCCGGCCGTCAGCAGGACACCGAGCACCACGCAGCCGACCGCCAGCCCGATCGGGGTGACCAGCGCGGTGGTGAGGAGCGCGCGGGGCAGCGCCAGCGGCGTCTTGACGACCGCACCGACCACGTCGCCCGACCGCGGGCCGCGCCGGGTGCGCTTGGACTCCAGCGCCTTGGCCGACCGGTCGCCCGCGCGCAGCACGATCACGACGACCACCACCACACCCAGCGCGGTGACCGGCACGGCATAGGTGAGGCCGAGCACGGCGACGAGCAGGAGCAGGCCGATCACCCTGTACCAGCCATACGGCTTGGGCGGCTTGGGGGCGTTCGGGTCGGTACGTCGCTGAGCGCGCTCCTGGGTCCGGTCGCCGACCGTGGGGTAGCTCTGCCCTTGCCCCTGGCCCTGGTCCGGCGGCAGGCCGTAGTTCTGGGGCCGCGGAGGCTGCTGGGACGGGTACTGCCGGGGCGCGGTCTGCGGCTGGCGTTCGTAGGACCTCGGGCCGGTCAGCGGCGGAAAGGGCGGCGGGGACGGCGGCGGCGGCGCGACCGGCGGGAGCTGGCCGTGGAAGTCCCGGGGCTGCGGCAGCCGCTGCACCGGGACGCGCTGCACCGGGATCTCCTGGACCGGGATCTCCTGGACCGGCCGGGGCGGCGCGGGCATCGGCGAGGTCTGCGGCCGGGCACGGTGATCGATCAACGTGTGGTCGATCATGGTCATCTCGAGGTCGAGCCGGCCGACCAGATGCGCGAGGTCCTTGGCCGTGGGCCGCTCGGCCGGGTGCTGGGCCATCGCGCTGCGCAGTACCGGCAGGATCGGTGCGGGCACCCCGGTCAGGTCGGGAGTGCCCTGCATGATCTTGTAGAAGATGACCTCGAACGTGCCGTTGCCGAACGGCGGCCGGCCGGTCGCGGCGTAGATCAGAGTGCCGGCCCAGGAGTGGACGTCGGCCGGAGCCCGCGCCTCCTCGCCACTGATGATCTCGGGGGCCAGGTAGCCGGGGGTGCCGATGACCATGCCCGCCGAGGTCAGCCGGGTCGCGTCCACCGGCATCGCGATGCCGAAGTCGATCAGGATCGGGTCGCCGGCGGCGTTGAACATCACATTGCCGGGTTTGAGGTCGCGGTGCACGATCCCGGCCGCGTGGATCGCGGCGAGTGCCTCGGCCAGGCCCTCGGCCAGCCGCTTGAGCGCGGTGCCCTCCAGCGGGCCGCGCTCCTCGACGGTCTGCTCCAGAGTGCGGCCCTGGACGTAGTGGGTGACGATGTACGGCGGGTCCGCGGTGACGTCGGCGTCGATGATCTGGGCGACGAACGGGCTGCGCACCCGGCGCATCGTGTCGACCTCGCGGGCCAGCCTGCGCAGGGCCGTGGCATCGCCTGCGGCGGCCGGGCGCAGCACCTTGACGGCCACGGTGCGGCCCGCAGGATCAGTCCCCCGGCGCACGACTCCCATGCCGCCTTCGCCCAGGACCTCGGCGAGACGGTACGGACCGATGCTGTCGTCCCCGGACGTGGCTGCTCCCTGATGTTCGGCGCTTGTCGCGGTCAACCCTACCCCCCGCAAATATCGCAGAGTGGGACCAAACAAGCAGACGACCCCGCCCTCCTCGTCCTGTCAGACGCGGCGGCGGGGTCCCCGGTTGCAGTGGATCAAGCACGAGCCGCGATGCGGGCCTTGCGGGCCGCGCGGCGCTCCTCGAACTTCGTGGCCGCGCCGTCCAGGTTGTCCATGAACTCCGACAGCTCGGTGCGGGCCTTCTCGCCCTGGTCGTCGAGGCCTTCGATCTCGAAGACCCTCCACTTGCGCAGGACGGGCATCAGCACGTCGTCGTGGTGCAGGCGCAGGTCGTAGATGCCGGCGTTGGCGATCTGCACCGACTTCCGCAGGAAGCCGTCGATGGTGTAACCAGGCATCTGGAAGCCCTTGACCACATCGGTGATCGCGCGCATCGTCTGGTTCGGTTCCATCTCGAACGCGGCGGCCAGCAGGTTGCGATAGAAGATCATGTGCAGGTTCTCGTCGGTCGCGACCCGCTGCATCATCTTCTCGCAGAGCTCGTCGCCCGAGGCCCGGCCGGTGTTGCGGTGCGAGACCCGGGTCGCCAGCTCCTGGAACGACACGTAGGCGAGGCCGTGCAGGACCTTCTCGCCGTAGTCGGCCTCGTAGCCGCCGATCATGTGCTGCATCCGGGCGCGCTCGAGGATCACCGGGTCGATGGCCCGGGTGACGGTGAGGAAGTCGCGGATCACGATGCCGTGCCGGTTCTCCTCGGCGGTCCACCGGTTGACCCAGTAGCCCCAGGGACCCTCGGTGCCCATGATGTTGGCGATGGCGCGGTGGTAACCGGGGAGGTTGTCCTCGGTCAGCAGGTTGACCAGCAGTGCCTCGGTCGACTCAGGGGAGACCTTGACGTCGCGGGGGTCCCAGGCCTCACCGCCGAGCGCCTCGAAGTCGCGGCCCTGGCCCCATGGCACGTACTCGTGCGGGAACCATTCCTTGGCCACGGCCAGGTGGCGGTTCACTTCCTGCTCGACCACCGGCTCCAGGTCCCGCAGGATCTGTTCGGCGTTCTCTTCTGCAGTGGAGTTGCGGCGAGCCATGCGTGACCCTTCAGCGATACCTATGTCACATCTGTCACAACCTAACTTACGGGATCGTAGGTAGGCGATACCAGGCGAACCTCCACAAAATCCGGCACTCAAGGTTTGTCGGAGCGACTGCTTTCTGCCTTCCCCCACAAGTTGACTATGACACCCCGGATCAGCCGCCGAGGACCGAAACGCAGAATTGGCATGACCGTTTTGTACTGAAATCCCGGTACACAGCGGGCTTTGCCCGCCGCCACCGCGTCCAGGCCGGCCTGAGCCACCCGGTCCCGAGCCAGCCACAGCAGCCCGGTCGCCGCGTCGTCCTCGGTCCGGGTGAACCCAGGGCACAGTTCGGTCACGTGCACGCCCCGGGGCCGCAGTTCGGTGTGCAGGCTCTCGCTGAAGGCGGCCACGAACGCCTTGGTGGCCCCGTAGACCGCGCTGCCCGGTGACGGCGCGTGCCCGGCCACCGAGGCCACGTTCAGCACTCCGCCCCAGCCGTTCGCGATCATGTGCGGCAGGGCCGCGTGGGTCAGCCGCATGAGCGCCGTGACGTTGAGCTCGATCTCCTTGACCTGATCGGCCACCGAGATCGTCTCAAAACCGCCGAAAGCGCCATAGCCCGCATTGTTGACCAGGAGGTCCACCGCCCCAACCCGCCGCTCGACCACCGCCAACTGGTCCGGGTCGGTCAGGTCCGCGGCGAGGACCTCCACCCTCACCCGGTCCCGCAGGCTCTCGGCGAGCCGAGTGAGCAGGTCCTCCCTGCGCGCCACCAGAACCAGATCGGTCCCCCGCCCGGCCAGCAACCGCGCGAAGCTCTCACCGATCCCACTCGACGCCCCCGTCACCAGCGCCGACCGCCACTCCCGCCGCATCAGGCTCCTGTCTCTTTCGGGTCATCCGGTCATCGGGTCATCAGGTCACCCGCCTGTCACCCTGGCCGAACCCTGCAGCGACCACGGGGCCCCGGTGTCCGGGGGGGGTGACCCTCGTCAGGTGAACACGGCTTTTCCCGGACCTTCTTCGGTGAAGCTCCGCATGCCGGTCTTCTGGTCTTCGGTGGCGAACAGGGCGGCGAACTGGAGTCGTTCGATCTCCAGTCCGGTGGCGAGGTCGACGTCGAGGCCGGTGTCGATGGCCTGTTTCGCCGCACGCAGGGCGAGAGCGGGGCCCTTCACGAAGGTGGCGGCCCAGGTCCTGGCCGCTTCGTACACCTCGGTGTCGGGGACGACCCGGTCGACCAGGCCAAGGGTGAGGGCCTCTGCGGCGTTGACGAACCGGCCGGAGTAGATCAGGTCTTTGGCTTTGGCGGGGCCGATCAACCGGGTCAGGCGCTGGGTGCCGCCCGCGCCGGGGATGATCCCCAGCCCGATTTCGGGCTGTCCCACCTGGGATTTCTCGCCGGCCACCCGGAAGTCCGCGGTGAGTGCGACTTCGAGGCCGCCGCCGAGCGCGTAGCCGGCGATGGCGGCGATGACGGGTTTCGGGATGGCCGCGAGTGCGGTCGTGAACTCCTGGAGTTTCGCCGAGTGCCGGGCCATCTCGGCGAAGGAGAGGTCCGCCATCTCCTTGATGTCGGCACCTGCGGCGAAGACCCGCTCGCCGCCATAGATGATCACGGCCCGGATGTCGGCATCCGCCGAGACCTGGCGGGCGGCCTGGGTCAGTTCGTCCTGCATCTGGGCGTTGAGCGCGTTCATCTTCGGTCTGTCGAGCCGGATCGTGCCGATGCCGTCCTCAACCTCTACCCGTACGAAATCGCCCATTTCCACACCCCTCATCGGAAGACCCTGCGAAGCCTAGGGCTTCTGTCATACCCCACTGGTAACTTCTGGGCTGACCTGGAACTTCGGAGAAAGAGTCTCGGACATGCTCGTCGCGCACGCCACCTGGAACGGCGGCGCGCTGTGCCTGTGGGCCGAGCACGACGGGGTTCACCGGCCCGACGGCGACATCCACCCGTTCGCGACGAACGACTTCGCCGGCAGCTCCTACGAGCCGTTCCTGCGGGGGGCTCTGCGGGTCAGGCTCACGATGCTCCTGCCGAGCACCCGAGACCATCCGCTGCCCTCCGCTGAGCTCGGTCCCGAGCCCTTCGAGGGGACGCCGGAGCTCAGGCCGTGGCGGGTCCCGTCGCTGGTCCTCCAACCGTTCCAGGCGATGACCCTGCTTCAGGCCGCCGAACAGGTCGCGGACGTGGTGCCCGGCACCGACCTGCGGTTCCTCGCGCTGGTCGCCGACGACGCCCTCGACCTGGCCGCCCGGGGCCGGGTGCTGCCCGCGCTGCTGCGCGAGGACGGCGACCTGGTCGCCCGGTGGCGGCCGCTGCCCGACCACGCACGGTTCCGGGAGCTGGTCGCGGCGATGCCCCCGGCCTGCCGGGCGGTCGGCACCGGGCTGCCCGCGGCGCAGGTGCTCACCGAGGCGCTCGACGGGCTGACCGACACCGCCGTCCGGGGCACCGTCCCCCACCCGCTGCTGCCGGCGCGCAAGGGCGGCGCACCCGACCGGCTGCCGCTCGCCGAACGCTGGGTCGAGGCGCTCACCGGCCCCGATCCGCAGGTGGCACGGGAGCTGTCCGACGATTCCGACGACCTCCAGGCCGAGCTCGACGCCTGGTTCCGGGCCGCGCAGCGTCGGGAGGGACCGCTGCGGGTCTGCTTCCGACTGATCGAGCCCACGGACGAGGAGGTGTGGCGGGTCGAGTTCGCGCTCCAGGGGACCGAGGACCTGAGCCTGCTGGTCCCGGCCGCCACGATCTGGTCCGGCGAGGCGTACTCGCTCGAGGACGCCGACGAAACGCTGCTCGAGGGGCTGGGCCGGTCACTCCGGGTCTTCCCGGAGCTGACAAAGGCGCTCCACACCCCGACCCCGTCCGAGCTGGTCACCGACACCGCCGGCGCGTTCCGGTTCCTGCGCGAGACCGGCCCGATGCTGGCCGCCGCCGGGTTCGGCGTGCTGCTGCCGACCTGGGCAGGCAAGGCCAAGCTCGGCATGAAGCTGACCACGGCCGAGGTCGACACCGACGCGGGCGCGGCCTCGAGCTCCGGTTTCGGGCTCAACGACCTCATCGCCTTCCGGTGGGATCTGGCCCTCGGCGAGGAGACGATCGACGAGGACGAGCTGGCCGAGCTGGCCAAGCTCAAAGCGCCGCTGGTCCGGATCAGGGGACAGTGGGTCGAGCTCGACGACGAGCAGCTCGCGGCGGCGCTGGAGTTCATGAGCCACCGCCGGTCCGGCACGATGACCGCAGGCCAGGCCGTCCGCGCGGTCATGCACGCCGGCGAGCAGTCACTGCCGCTGCTCGCCGTGGAGGCCGCCGGCGCGCTCGGCGACCTGCTGTCCGGTGAAGCCGACCGGCGGCTCGTGCCGATCGGCACCCCCGAGGGGGTCGAGGCCCGGCTCCGGCCCTACCAGGAGCGCGGCCTGGCCTGGCTCGCCTTCATGGACCAGCTCGGGCTCGGCGCCCTGCTCGCCGACGACATGGGCCTCGGCAAGACCATCACGGTGCTGTCCCATCTGGTGCACAGCGCCGGCGGGCCGACCCTGGCGGTGCTCCCGATGTCACTGGTCGGCAACTGGCAGCGGGAGACCGCCCGGTTCACCCCGAAACTACGGGTGTACGTGCATCACGGCACCGGCCGCCACCGCGGCGAGGATCTCCTCCAGGCCGTCCGGCAGGCCGACCTGGTGCTCACCACCTACGGGACCGCGACCCGCGACGCCGAGATGCTGGCCCGGATCGAGTGGGGGCGGCTGGTCTGCGACGAGGCGCAGGCCCTGAAGAACAGCGGTACCCGGCAGGCCAGGGCGGTGCGGTCCATCCCGGCGCGCAACCGGATCGCGATGACCGGCACCCCGGTCGAGAACCACCTCACCGAACTCTGGTCGATCATGGAGTTCGCCAATCCCGGCCTGCTCGGGCCACGCGAGGTGTTCCGTGAGCGGTTCGCGGTGCCGATCGAGGCCGAGGGCGACGAGGACGCCGCCGACATGCTCAGGCGGGCCACCCAGCCGTTCATCCTGCGCCGCCTCAAGACCGACAAGACGATCATCACGGACCTGCCGGAGAAGCAGGAGATCAAGGTCTTCTGCAACCTGACCGCGGAGCAGGCCTCGCTCTACCAGGCGACCGTCGAGGACATGCTCGAGCAGATCGCCGAGGCCGACGACAAACAGCGGCGCGGCCTGGTCCTGGCCACCATGGCCAAGCTCAAGCAGGTCTGCAACCACCCCGCGCACCTGCTCAAGGACGGCTCCCGGCTGCAGGGCCGGTCCGGAAAGCTCATGCGGCTCGAACAGATCTGCGCCGAGGTGATGGAGCAGGGCGAGAAGGTCCTGGCCTTCACCCAGTACGCCGAGTTCGGCACCATGCTCCAGCCCTACCTGGCCGCCCGGCTCGACCGCCCCGTCCTGTGGCTGCACGGCGGCACCTCCAAACTGCAGCGCGATGAGATGGTCCAGCGGTTCCAGGCCGACCAGGAGCCCACGGTGTTCCTGCTGTCCCTCAAGGCGGCCGGCACCGGCCTCAACCTGACCGCCGCCAACCACGTGGTCCACATCGACCGCTGGTGGAATCCCGCCGTCGAGGACCAGGCCACCGACCGTGCCTTCCGCATCGGCCAGACCAGGAACGTCCAGGTCCGCAAGTTCATCTGCGTCGGCACCCTCGAGGAGAAAGTGGACCAGATGATCGAACGCAAGAAGGCCCTCGCCGAGTCCGTCGTCGGCACCGGCGAGGCCTGGCTGACCGAGCTCTCGGTGGCCGAGCTCCGCGACGTCCTCCGGCTGTCGCCCGACGCGGTGAGCGACTGATGGCGTTCTTCGAGCCGGCCAGGCCGATCCGGGTGGACGGCGGGATCCTGGCACGCCGGCAGCGGGGGTCGATCGGTGAGCAGTGGTGGTCGCGGCGGTTCATCGACATCCTGGAGTCGTTCGCCGACCAGGGCCGGCTGGCGCGGGGGCGGGCCTACGCCCGGCAGGGGCAGGTCCTCGAACTGAAGATCCGGCCGTATGAGGTGACCGCCGTCGTGCAGGGCACCGTGGCCGAGCCCTACGAGGTGGCGCTGGGCATCAACGCGGTCGGGGCCTGGACGGAGATCGAGGACGCCCTGGCCTCACGCGCGATGTTCCGGGCGCAGTTGCTGGCCGGGGAGATGCCGCATGAGATCGAGCAGGTCTTCGCCGAGTTCGGCACGTCCCTGTTCCCCGTCTCGGCCGATGACCTGCACCTGATGTGCAGCTGTCCGGACTGGGGCGACCCCTGCAAGCACGCGGCTGCGGCGCTCTATCTGCTGGCCGAGGCATTCGACGACGACCCGTTCCTGATCCTCGCCTGGAACGGGCGCAGCCGCGAGCAGCTCACCACCGCGCTGCGCCGCAACCCGCCGGCCCCCGCCCTGGCGCCCCCGGTCGATACGCCCCTGACCGCCGAGGGCTTCTGGATCCCGCCCGCCGGCCTGGCCCGCCTGAAGCAGCGCCCGCCGATTCCGTCCGCGCCGCCCGGCCTGCTGCTCCGCCTGCTGGACCCGCCCGCCATCAAGATCCGCCGCCGCGCCCTGACCGAGGTCCTCGCCCCCGCCTACCAATCCCTCCACCCGCCCCGGTGAGGTCGACCGGGGCGTGCACTCGACGTGCTGATGGTTCGCAGAGAAGATCACCGCTCCCCGGCAACTGATCTTCGAGGTGCCGGACGGCGGGCTCGGCGGCAGACCCCACCCGCCGACGCGCCCCAGGCACCCTGGAAGGCGCGGCTCCTCACTGATCACCCCAGCTCACCCAGGCACCCCAACCCGCGTATAACCCTGTGGTCCTCCCGGGTCGGGAGGACCACAGGGTGCGGGTCGGGTGCGGGTCAGCTACGGGTCAGCGAAGGTCGCCCGAGGTGAGGCCCTCGGGGTCGGGCGGCAGCGCGATGAGGCCCAGTTCGGTGGAGGTGGCCAGGAACGGGTGCGAGGGGACCACCCGCACGTTGTAGCCGAATGGTCCGGCCCGGTCCAGGGGTACCTCGCCGGTGTAGACGGCGTCGCCGTTGGCGGCCTGGCCGTCGTGGACCAGCGGCACCGTGACCGGGTCGATCAGGGAGTCGTGTTCGTCGACGCAGCCGTAGGCCACTTCGACGGTCACGTCCGAGCCGGTGAGCTCTCCGAGGCTGACCTCGGCCTTGACCGACAGGATCGTTCCCACCTGCATGTCGACGAACTCCTCGTCGACATGCGACACCGCCACAGCGGTCCAGGCCTTGAGGACGTGGGACTTCCACGCCGCGAGTTCCCTGGCTCCGGCGAAGTCCTCGGCGAGGACCCTGCGCGAGGCCTTGGCGGCAGGCGCGTAGAGGTCGCGGACGTAGTCACGGACCATCCGGGAGGCGAGCACCTTGGGCCCGAGGGTCGCGAGAGTGTGCTTGACCATCTCCATCCAGCGCAGCGGCACCCCCTCGCTGCGGGCGTAGAAGGTGACCGCGACGTGGTCCTCGATCAGCTCGTACAACGCCTCGGCCTCCAGGGCGTCCCGCCGGTCCTCGTCGTGGACGCCGTCCGCGGTTGGGATGGACCAGCCGTTCTGACCGTCGGCCCACTCGTCCCACCAGCCGTCCTTGATCGACAGGTTGAGCCCGCCGTTGAGCGCGGCCTTCATACCGGACGTGCCGCACGCCTCGAGCGGCCGCAGGGGGTTGTTCATCCACACGTCGCAGCCCTGGACGAGCGCCTGACCAAGGTCCATGTCGTAGTCGGGCAGGAACACGATCCGGTGCCGTACACCGGCCTCGTCGGCGAACCGCACGATCTGCTGGATCAGCCGCTTGCCGCCCTCGTCGGCCGGGTGGGCCTTGCCGGCGATCACGATCTGCACCGGTCGGTCGGGGTCGAGCAGGATCGAGCGGAGCCGGTCGGGATCGCGCATCATCAGGGTGAGCCGCTTGTAGGACGGCACCCGCCGGGCGAAGCCGAAGGTCAGCACGTCCGGGTCGAGCACCTGGGAGATCCAGGCCAGCTCGGCCGGAGCGGCCCCGCGGGTGATCCACGACTGGTGCAACCGCCTGCGGGCCTCGTCGACGAGCCGGGACCGCAGGATCCGGCGGATCCCCCAGATCTCCTCGTCGGGCACCGCGGCGAGCGCGTCCCAGCCGGTCCCCTCCGAAACCAGCGACGGGACTTCGCGGGCGGCGAGTTCGAGGACCTCCCGCGCGACCCAGGTGGGCGCGTGGACACCGTTGGTGATCGAGCCGATCGACACTTCCTCGGTGTCGAATCCGCCCCACAGGCCGCCGAACATCTGGCGGCTGACCGCGCCGTGCAGGACCGAGACGCCGTTGACCCGCTGGGACAACCGCATCCCCATCACGGCCATGTTGAAGACCGTGGGGTCGCCGTCCTCGTAGGTCTCGGCGCCCAGCGCCAGCACCCGGTCGGCGTCGGGGCCGGCGAAGTAGTGCTGGATCAGCTCGCGGGAGAAGCGGTCGATGCCGGCGGGCACGGGCGTGTGGGTGGTGAACACGGTCCCGGCGCGGCCTGCTTCGAGGGCCTCCTCGAAGCTGAGCCCGAGCGCCCGGTACTCCCGGATCCGCTCCAGTCCGAGGAACCCGGCGTGGCCCTCGTTGGTGTGGAAGACCTCGGGTGCGGGCTGGCCGGTCAGCGAGCAGAACGCCCGGATGGCCCGGACACCGCCGATCCCCAGGAGCATTTCCTGGAGCAGCCGGTGGTCGGAGCCGCCGCCGTACAGCCGGTCGGTGACCTCCCGCGAGGACTGGTCGTTCTCCTCCACGTCGGAGTCGAGCAGCAGCAGCGGGACCCGTCCGACCTGGGCGAGCCAGACCTGGGCGTGCAGGGCGCGGCCTTCGGGCAGGTCGATGACCACGCGCACGTCACGCAGCAGGGTCAGGGGGAGCCCGTTGGGGTCGATCGGCGGGTAACGCTCGAGCTGCCAGCCTTCGGCCGACAGCGACTGGGTGAAGTAGCCGTGCCGGTAGAGCAGCCCGACGCCGATGATCGGCACGCCGAGGTCGCTGGCGGTCTTGAGGTGGTCGCCGGCGAGGATGCCGAGCCCGCCTGAGTACTGGGGCAGCGCGGCGGTGATCCCGTACTCGGGCGAGAAGTAGGCGACCCCGGCGGGCGCTTCGTCGAGCGACTGGTACCACTTGGGCGTGGCCAGGTAGTCGTGCAGGCCCTCGACAGCACGTTCGAGGTTCCCCAGGAACTCCTCGTCGACGGCGAGCGCGGCCAGCCTGGCTGCGGACACCTCGCCGAGAAGGCGTACGGGGTCGCCCGCCCACAGGTCGGGATCGACCGCGCGGAACAGGTCTTGGGTCTCGTGATGCCAGGACCAGCGCAGATTGAGGACGAGCTCCTCAAGCGGCTGGAGCGGCTCGGGCAGAACGGTACGCACGGTAAATCGTCGTATTGCCTTCACATGTCCCAATGCTAGGCACCGTGACGGGTCCCGCGCGACACAAGTGAGCGAGAAGTGGCCCTCGCGCCCTATTTCCTGGCGAGAATTCTGTGCACGAAGGGGACTGTGTCGGGCAGTGAGGCGAACATGTTGCCGCTGTGATCGACGCCCGGGTAGGCCTTGAAGGTGACGGGCGCGCGGTGGGCGCGGAGGTCGGCGACGAGTTTGAAGGTCAGCAGGATCGGCACGTCGGTGTCGAGCATCCCGTGGGCCAGGTAGAACGGCCGGGTGTAGCCGGTCAGCGGCACTTCGAGGGCGGCCCGCTCGGCCCGGTGGAAGGAGGCGTCGAACAGGGGCTTGGCGAGGATGTCGCCGACACCGACCCCCTCGACCTGCTCGTGCATGCCGTCGTAGCAGAGCCGTTCGCCCTTGTCCACCAGGTCAAGGCCCCTGGGCGTCAGGAACCGGTTGATGTCGAGCTCGGGATGGGTTTCCCTGAGGCCGCCCAGGAAGTACAGGAAGTAGGTGACGAGGCCGGTCAGCGGCACGTTGGGGACGTACGGCCCGGCCAGCGGGACCACCGATTCGATGTTCGACGGGGAGCCGGTGGCGACACCGCCGCGGAAGTCGAGTTCGGGGGCGTAGCGGCCGGCGATCGCGAGGGTGAACAGCGTCGCGTGGCCGCCCTGCGACTGCCCGATCACGACCCATTTCTTTGCCAGGCTCTTCACCAGGTGCCGGCCCGCGCGGACCATGTCCGTGACGTTGTAGGCCTCGGTCCGCCCGTCACCGTACGGGTGCACGCCGGGGGTCCCGAGTCCCTGGTAGTCGGTCGCGACGATCGCATAGCCCTGCGCCAGCCACTTCCTGAGATACTTGATGTCGCGATCGGACCGCCCCGCCGTCGAGGGCGCGCAGGCGTCGCCGACGCCGACCGTCCCGTGCGCCCAGGAGACCACCGGCCAGCCGCCCCTGGGGGCCTTGCCCCTGGGCAGGAACACCACGCCACCGCTCGGGGCCGGCTTTCCCTTGGCGTTCTTGGTCCAGTACGTCAGCCGGTAGGCCCGGCCGGTGCCGGGAAGCCACAACCGGTGCGGCAGAACTTCACTGTCGATCACCGTGCCCGGCTGGGTGCGGGCGGCCGCTTCGGCGGGTACGACACCGACGAGGGAGACCGAGAAGGCGGCTGTGACCAGGGCGGATTTCGACAGGGAGCGCATCCGGTCTTCCTAGTCGATCAATCACAGATTGTGAAGGGATCTCACGTTGCCGGTATCGGCCAGGAGTAATACCCGGGACGGCGACGTTCTGCTGGCGGCCAGGAGTCGGCAGTCGCCTCGTTTGCACCGACCTGTTTCGGTAAGAGGAGAGACATGCCACCTGCCCCGGAGCTAGCGAAGAATGCTGAAGATCGACATTTGCGTGAGGTGCCCGAGCTACCAGCGAGTACACGGCTAGCCTGGAGCCCGATGATAGGCAGAATCCCGATCCTCGACGTCCAGCCCGTTGTCGACTGCGGCAAGTGGCCCGCGAAGGCGGCTGCGGGAGAAACTTTCAAGGTCAGCGCCACCGTGTTCCGGGAGGGACACGAGACGCTGGGTGCCGCGGTCGTGCTCCGCGAACCCGACGGCACCCTCCTGCCGCCGATACCCCTGGTCGATCTCAGCCCCGGTCTGGACCGGCTCGGCGCGGAGGTCACGGTCGGCGAGCCCGGCCTGTGGCACTTCCGAATCGAGGCCTGGGGCGACCCGGTCGCGCACTGGCTGCATGACGCGGAGATCAAGATCCCGCGCGACCAGGACGTGCAGCTGATGCTGCTGGAGGGCGCGAAGCTGTTCGCCCGCGCCGCCGCGGGCATCCCCCAGGCCCGGCGCAAGCCCATGACCAAGCTCGCGGACGCCTTCGCCAAACGGTCCGTCCCGGCGGCGACCCTGCTGGAACGGGTGGCCAAGGTCCGGCCGCTTCTCGCGGAGTTCCCGCTCAAGGAGCTGGAGACCACCAGCGAGTGGGCCGCGGTGCAGGTCTCGCGCGAACGCGCTCTCTTCGGGTCCTGGTATGAGTTCTTCCCACGTTCCGAAGGCGCTGTCGAAGACCCCATGGGGCGACGGGCACCGCAGTCCGGAACGTTCCTCACAGCCGTAAAGCGTCTCCCAGCCGTCGCTGACATGGGATTCGATGTCGTCTATCTGCCGCCGATCCACCCGATCGGCAGGCAGTTCCGCAAGGGCCCCAACAACACCCTGCAGGCCGGCCCCTACGACCCCGGCAGCCCATGGGCGATCGGCTCCGAGGAGGGCGGCCACGACGCCGTCCATCCCGAGCTGGGCACCCTCGAGGACTTCGACGCCTTCGTCGCCACCGCCGCCGACCTCGGGCTGGAGGTCGCGCTGGACCTCGCCCTGCAGTGCTCACCGGACCACCCGTGGGTCACCGAGCACCCGGAGTGGTTCACGACCAGGGCCGACGGCACGATCGCCTATGCCGAGAACCCGCCCAAGAAGTACCAGGACATCTATCCGATCAACTTCGACAACGACCCCGAGGGGATCTACCAGGCCGTCCTCGCGGTCGTGAACCTCAACCCGTTCCAGGTCAAGGAGACGACCGTTCACCTGGAGACGGAATTCACGGTCACCGACCAGATCTCGGGCGAGACCTACGAGT